>PIVL01000110.1 GCA_003354145.1 Paracoccaceae bacterium | reverse complement strand
ACATAATGCGCATTATCGGAATTTCGGTGTAGTGAAGGCTAGTGAAGGCTAGTGAAGGCTAGTGTTCTGTCGCCGTGCGCCCGACAAGCCAACCTGCGTTCCCTTGGTTCTGGCGTCGTGCGCCCTGTTGTTACGTTGGCATTTCATCCGTGAAGCCAACCGGTGCCACTACACCATCTTTCCAACGGCCCATGACGATGAATGTGGCATCCCAACCAATCCGCCTGTCTTCGCCAGAATACTCCTGCACAAAGATTGATTCCGAATACAACATACCATCTAGGTCTCCTATGTGGCTGCGAAGTCCAGACATGGTTCCGTCAATCTCTACGCACGTTGCCAAGGAATCCGCTAGGACAGCTCGATGTGATCTGTATTGCATTATCCTTGGTTCCCCTGTCGGCGTTTCATCTCTATCTCCAGTTTGTCGAGCGTCATTGCCCGGTTGGTTGGTGGGGCCGAAGCCCCTGCCCGTTATTAGCGGTTGTCGATTATGGCGCGCAGTTCGCCATCGGCGTAGTAATACGCTCCAAGGCTGGCCGGTTTCCAATCTGCCGGAATCTCTGCGCAAAACTTGGCGCGCGCTGCTTTGATGCCCATTTCCTCAATCTCTGCGACCTTTGCCGCGTATCCGGCGTCAAAGTCTTTCTGGTGTGCTGGGTGGGTTACTGTGCGCATTGTCTGGTCCCTTCGGTTGGTTGGCTTCATTGCCTATACATACACAATAGGGCATCCGGCCCTTGGCTGCAAGCCCTATTTTCGGGCTGTCAGTTTCATTCTTCTAGCTTCCAGCAAAGGCCAGAAGGTGTCATGTTTTCATCTTCGGCGCAGTTGTTTTCGGTCATCTCGTTCTCCGTTGGTTTTAATCTGGGTTATTCCGCCGTCCGATGCCTTCCGCTAAAAACGTGGTGGCAAGCATATTTAGCGAAACGCCCTCGTGATCTGCACGGCGAGCAAGAGCAGAATGAAGCGATTTAGGAACACGTTGCCGCCATTGGCCGCTGAACGCAGTCCCATTTTCAGGAATATCTCTGCCAAGTTCTTGCAAGGTCAAAGTATATGATTTGAATGCGTCCGCACCTTCGGAGACTGCATGCTCTGGTGTTTCACCAGTTGCGATGCAGCCGGGATAATCTGGAAATTCGATCAGGTATCCGTCACCCTCTTGTTCAGTCATCGGACGGATTTCGAAGCGGGGAAATTCATCAGTTGTCATTGGTTTTTCCTATGCTGTCTATCATTTTCAGAAATTGTTTCAGATATACCGGGTCTATCGTCTTATGGGCTGGAATGATCACGGGCGCTAAACCCGGATACTTAAACGTGACATGACTAGTTCCCGGCTGTCGCCAATCAATGCCGTTCCTTTTTGCTAGCGTCTTGACGTCTCCAATTGTCCAATTCCGAGGATTGTTGCGCATCTTGGCGAGTATTTTATCTGCTTTTGTCATACCACAGTGGTATCATATGTGGAACCAGACTCAAGTGCTGTTTGCGGGTTATTCAGAACAGGTATTTCATGGCGGCAGCACCAGCCGCGAGGATAGCGACACAGCCAAAGAATATTGCAAGGATCAAGTTGACCATGATCCGGTGCTTTTCTGCCCTGATATGTGGCACTTCCTCCAACACTCTAATAATTTCTGCGCGTATCTTGTCGTCATCGAGAGGGAGAGGTTGTTCGGTCATCTCTGCGGCCTTGGCTTTGACATTCTCGTCAACTATGACTCGCGCCGCACTTTCGACCCGCCTCGTTTTTTCATCTTGGTCCATCTCTGCGTTCCTTTTGGTTCTAACGATCAGTCAAAAAGACTTTCAGGGTTCGGCCCTCGTCCTGCAGGCTTAGTTCAACGTGCTGGTCGTATTTGGTGATTGCTCTGCCGCCATCTGCAATGACCTCAAATCTCGTTACCAAAACAAGATCGTCAATCGGCTTGATCGTATAGCCGGTGGGCTGGCGGGTGTCTGTCTGGGTGTCGGGCATGGTCAGGGCCGATACGATACTCAACACCTCTTTGAGTCTCCCACTGCCAAAATCTGCGCCCACTGATGTTTCCCACCATCCGGCGTTATCGTCTGTTTCTTGCCGATCAATCCCCTCAAGTGATTTTCGGATTTGCGCTATTGCCTTTCGCAGTGCCGCCTCGCGGGTGTCTGTCTGTGTGTCGTTCATCTGCTTTCCTTTGGGTTCTGGCGTCCTGCGCCAGACAAGGCTGTCGGACGCTCGCTTTTCAGAATAAGAATTTGCCTACAGCTAGAATTGCCATTGTAGCGCCGGAGGCGGCAACAAGCGGTAAAAACCCTGTTTTCCAGTTAAAATGCCGCGTTTCTGCAAGCAATTTTGCTGTCTCTGCGTTGATGCGCGGTTGATCGGCAATCAGTCTCTCTAGTTCGGCATGCATCGTGTCATAAGACAGCTTTTGTTCAGGTGTCATTTCTATCTCCAATTTGTCGGGCATCCTTGCCCGGTAATGGATATATAGGTAATACGGCCCTATAGTGCAAGCGGCATCTGCAGGAAATTGGGTTCTAGCGCCTGTAGCGCAAATCCATGTCTTCAATCTCATCAAACAGCGCACGGGCTGCTGCCTCTGAAATCTTGTTGCCGCCAGCTTTGATCCGCTCGATCATTGCATCATCGACACGGGCTGGCCCGATGCCTGTGTATGCCGCGCAGTCGCCCACCCGTTCATTGATCGACAGCACGGTATAGATGCCGAGCGGATATTGGTCTGTGTGACCGTCGATGCCAAACGCAGGCGCTAATTTTCGGGTGTGAACAAGCATTTTCTCTGCCTTTCTGGCCGCTATATCGCTACGTCCGATAAGGTAAGATTATCGGACCTAACTATCTACCTCAACATGCGGCGCTTTAGGGGTAAAATAGTCCATCAAAGCGCCGCGTCCTCTTTCTTTCTTTTAGGCAATGGCGGCACTTCCGGCCCGGTAATATCGCCATCCGGGTCTTCTGCAAGCAGGCGAAGCCTGCGCATAGATCGGTGATCAGCATCGTCACCAATGATCCTGTAGCGCCATATCGGCCTGTATAGCCTATTGTGGCAAACCCTTATTTTCGTTGACTTAAACCAGCCTATACGCAGCCTGCGCCAATCCCAATAGAAGGACGGAAAAGCCTCTCCAATCGCTTCTTCGCGTTCCGATGTTACCAGCCCACTGTCGTCGCAGAAATCGAGTTCCACGCGCCCACCACAACTTAGGTCTGGTCGCTTTCCATCGTGGATAATCCAACGGTTAGCCATTGCCATATCCCCTATGTTGATGCGAACTCTATCGCTAGGACGTGCTGATCTTCGGCCTGTTCCCAAGTTGAACAGCGCCACGTTTCATTTGCGTGTGTCCCGCCGAAAATCATCGTCTCGAATACCAAAGGTGGCCCAGCGCCCCATTGATGATTCATGCCTAGAAACACGGTTGATATATCACCGTTGGGCGTCTCTGTCCTTGCAACGCGGACTATAGTTTTTCTCCCGTCATCCCATTCATTAAACGATGCCGGTATGACTTTCTTGCCCTTGAGAATATAAAATTCATGTCTGATCGTCATCAGGTGTTTTCCCTCCAGAGATTAACGGAACATGAGTGTTCCATCCGGATAATAATAACGTCAGAGCAGCCGCGCAGATAGATTCCTGATCCCGTTGGGCTTTCGCTGCGCACAACGGCGACCACATCTGCCCACTTGAACGATACCCCGGCATCGTCAAACATAGGCGCATCGCTTGGCTTCAATTGATCAGCAATGTCCCTGATCTCGATAAGTTCCGCCGTCACTTCGTTTACCATCGCCCATGCTTCGAGCGCGGCCATTTTCCAAGTCACAGGCTCCAGTTGACTCTCGCAGTCTGGGCATTTGTCACTTGTCCGCTTGCCCCTTAGTTCTTCATCTGCTTCGCTAATGCGAGTTCCGCATTCTCGGCAGTGCCAGTTTCCCGGCACGAATATCACTTCTTCAAATGTTGTTGTCTCTGCTGTATCGGTCATAAATCGACCCCCTGATTAAAAAACTGGTTCCTTTCACGCGCGTCTAAGCCTCGGCCAGCTTATCTCTCAGATGCTATTCGGTCGAGTCTATCAATTTCAGCAGCGATCAGCGCGCCAGCTTTTACCAGATTTTGTCTGTAAGTCGTTGGCTTCCACAAGTCCTTGGCCAGAGGCCAGCAAAAAGGCGCTGATAGCTTGTATCTGCGCGGGTCGAAAGCATAGCAGGACGCTGCCTGTGCAAGTTCCCTCTGGGTGTATTGATCGTCCTTAAAAGGGCTGAAACCCTCGTCCTCGAACTGGCGCAGACGTTCTTCTGCAATGCTTTCGACACCGTTCATAGTTCAACCCTCCAACTCGTTATTCGACGTACAGCGGCTTTAGTATCCACGCCAACGTGATCACCGTCACCGCTGCAAGCCCTATCCAATGCCACATGTCTTACCCCTTAACCCTGTTTCAATCATCGGTCGGCTCCGCCTGCTTTTTCCAACATGATGGCGCGGTAAACCGTGGAAATTTCACGGTCGCCAAAATATTTTGCAATTTCCTTGATCGGATAGCCATTGTCCCTCGCCTTGGTCATAGCGACCCGGCGCGCGATTGTGGCATCGTAGCGCTGCGAACGTCCGCGAATGATATCCGCGTCGATCTCTGTAACATCTGCTACATCGGTCAAAATTTCGTGGATGGTCTGCTTTTTCTCGTCGGTATCGTAAATCTGATGCCTGATCTGGTGGGACGAAACATCTGTGTTCCAATTCTTTCTGGCCTGCGCGTTTTCTTGCGCTGCCATTGCCTTCATTCGGTCTATTGCTGTGATTATTTTCATCTCAATCTCCAATTGGGGCGTCGTTGCCCTGTTGTTACACTAGGGCATATAGCCCTAGCTTGCAAGCGCTGATTTATTGGTATGCGATACCATATTTGTCTAAGGTTGCCTCGGCACTGGCGCGCAGGTTTGGTAACTTTCGTTGTCTTTGTGCAGTGGCTATGACCTTCTCGTATGCGGCAAGTTCATTCTCAGATAGCAAATCCAAATCGCGGCGTTCGCGTGTGCTGAGATTGCATTGCGCTGGCTTTTGATCAGGTGCGTCGGTCCAGCGTTCGGCTCGCAGCCAGTTGTGCGGTTGTTTGATAAATTGTTTGGTTTTCTTCTCGCGGTCGCAAAAGTCGCTGTATGATTGCATAGAGTTGATGATGGTGTCTGGGTTCTCTGTTTTCAAAGCCTCTTGAAATGCAGCCCTCGTTGTCTTCTTGTTCACCGTCGCCAATTTTGGACACGCTTCCAAGAAACGATCAAATACCAAATCAAAATCAATCTCACTGTCGATGGATGATTCATGGGATATTCTAGGGTTATTTGGGTGCACCACGTTCACCCCTTGGGGTGCACCAGATTCACCCGTGGGGTGCACGGGATTCACGGGTGCACCACGTTCACCCGTCTGTTTTTCCTTTAGGGGTGCACCAGATTCACCCGTCACCTTGCGCGTATTTGGAAGTAGTTCTAACGCTTCAACAATGATCTGGTATTCATATGTGAAGCCATTTTTGCATGGCTTCTTTCCTACCTTTTTCACCAATCCATCTTGTTCAAATTCAATGATAGCCTTTTGAACAGATCGCTTTGAAAGTTCTGTGTCGTCTGCGATGTGACCCTTACTAGTCCAGATGCCGGAACCGTCATCACTTGCACGGACGGCTAAATACGCCATGACTGATTTTTTGGTCGGTGATCCAAGCACGCGCCGTTCAACGAGCGCCGAACATATAAAACTCATATCGCACCTCCAAATTCTGGAGTTGCCTGCGTGATTGTTGTTTGTATACACATATTTTTACCCTTGTTGAGGGCAAGTCTTGACCGGGGGTTTTTACCCGGATATTCGAAACCTGCCCGTGTGTGTTTTGTTGAACTCTCACATACGTTAGTTTTAAGCCCTTCGCTTTCGTCAGCGAGGGGCTTTTTCTTTATCAAACTATTTTTAACACATATTTTCATCCCTTTGTCGGCAGGGATTGACCAGAGCGACTATCGCTAATATCAGGAACCCGCTGCGTTTATTTGACAATTCGCACTCTACCCATCACGCGGTAGAAAGCAAGCCCCTCGCTGCCGCCAAAGCGGCGTTAGGCTTCAAGCCCCTCGCAAACTCACCGTTCCGCGAGGGGCTTTTTTGTTTCCATATTAATAACACCTGTCTTTTGCGGGCATATGTTGCCACGCTAAATAGTTTATTTCTATACCTTGCGCGCCGGTTGAATGGAGTTGAAGGTTGTTGGTTGCAGGCGCTCACCGCCATTGACCTTCCCCTGATCGGTAGAATCGAAGCGGCTGACGAAGGTTGTGGTGCTTGTACAGTAACCCCGGAAGAAACCTTTGCGCCGCTTCGGTTTGTAGATGAAACCGAGATGAACGAAGACAATGGGACAACGGAGCAAACACTATCTTTACAGAACGCTGGCGAATGTAAAATCGCGATGCAGCAACCAGAATAGCACGTCTTGGACGTACTATGGCGGTCGCGGCATATCCGTTTGCGAGCGCTGGATGATCGGCGAAGGCGACGAGCACCCGTTTGACTGCTTCATTGCCGATATGGGCGAACGCCCAAAGGGCCACACAATCGACCGGATCGACAATGACGGAAACTATGAGCCGGGGAATTGCCGATGGGCAACGGCAAAGGAACAGGCAAACAACCGGCGCAGAAGGCGCAGGACAGTGTTCCATGACAGCAGGCAGCTTGAGTTGTTTGAAATTTGGCCTGCCTCTAGGTAAGGTTGGAACGGCGGTGTTGACGCTGTGTGGCAACGGACATAAACGTAAATTGCGGGGGTCGTTCATCTCCCCTCGCGTGGTGGTCTATCTCCAAATATCCCACCGGCAAAGCCCTCGGTTCTGGCCGGGGGCTTTTTCTTTTCCTAATCGCCGCGATGTGTTATGGGTGGCCTGTGTATCCCATCTGATCAATCGCCTATGTTTGATGACTGACCCGGCCCGTAAAAAGGCCGGGTCTTTTTTATGCTCAATTCTCCTTCTTCGCAGCCTTGAGCGCAGTCGCGCGCACCCACACTGCAACCGGAATTTCGTCTCTGGCTGCTGATGCCTCGATGACTTCTTTCTCGCTATCGCTAAGAACAAGCCTGATCGTTTTTTTTCGCTGTGTCATTAGGTACCTATAAAATACTTATCAATGCATCACAAGGGGCTTGCATGCTATTTACGGAGGGTATATTGTCCTAATTGGAGATAGGAGAAATAGAGATGATACTAGCAACACAATACTTTGTGCAGACCGCGCATGGCCCAATGCCAGCCGACTGCATTGAACAGGCCGCGCTGCACTTTGACGAGCTGACCGCCGATGGCGTCCCGGTCCGAGTGTTCAAACTTGAATTTGACGTCGAGACAAACGCCTTTGAAACCGCCAGAGAGATAACCGGCGACTTCGCGGAGAGGCTGGTCTGATGGTAGATTTCAGCCAAGGCTCATGGGCGCACAAGCCAAAGAAACCGTCATTTTTTGAGAACCACGGGCGCGAATGGATCACGGCGATATTTGCCTTGGTCCTTATTGCTGCACTGGCATCGGTTGCAGGTAAGGCAATCAGCAATGCGGCATACGATTCCGTCAACTTCGACCAGTTTCAACAACTAAACCGCTAATTTGGAGATTAGAGATGCTTGACCAACAAACAGACTATGGCACAGCCACAAACGACACGCTCTACGGTGTAGGGCATAACAACCCACCAGCAGACCCGCTTGATGCTGCGATTGCACCATTCGCGGACAGCATGGCGGAGGCTGAAAACTGGCTTGACGGTAAATCAAAGGTCGAAACCAAAGGCCAGCATGACGCGGTTGATTTGATCCTGAAAGATATCCGCAAGGCCGGGACCGCTGTAGGCAAAGCCGAGAAAGCCTATGTCGGACCGCGACACAAGGATTGGCAGGATGCAAAAGCTAAGTTTGCGCCGACGCTCGCTGACCTGAAAGACCAGAAAACTGGTCTGGCGAAGCTGGTTAGTGATTTCAAAATCAAGCTGGCGGCTGAGAAAGCCGAGGCCCAGCGCCTTGCCAACATCGCGGCAAAGAAGCTGGCTGACGAGGCGAAGGCAAAAGTAGCCGCTGCAGACGCTGACAACATCGAGGAAATCCGCGAGGCAAAGATAGCGGTAATGATCGCCAAAGATGCCAAGAAGGACGCCAGCGCCGCGAACAAGGACACAGTTACCGGCCTGCGCACAGTCCACGAATACGAAATCGAGGACTATTCCAAGGTCATCAACGATATTCGGATGAATGACCGGGACGCCTTGGTGGCGTTCATGGACGAGTATGTGCGCCGGAACCGGAAGGCACGACGCATCGAAGGTGTGCGCACTTGGGAAAGCAAAGCCGCATATTAATCGCTTGCACCTGATAACTGTTTTGGGTAATATGGCCCTATTGGAGATAGAGAGATGAAAGGGCTAACAAATGCCAAATATCAGTGAAAAACTTGGCGAGATACAACTCTCGCTGAACGCGCCGAAGGATGAAACAAACTCCTTCGGCGGATACAAATATCGCAACGCCGAAGGCATCATTGCTGCATTCAAGGCTCTGGGAATTGAGAAATCCAGCCTAACAATGTCGGACAAAGTTGTACTCGTAGGCGACAAACTTTTCCTTGTGGCGACCGCTACCCTGACAATCGAAGGGGACAGCATAAACGTCGATGGATGGGCAATGCATGCCACCCAAAAGAAAGGGATGGACGATGCACAGATAACTGGCTCTGCATCCAGCTATGCGCGCAAGTATGCGCTCTGTGGTTTGTTCGCTATCGATGACAGCAGCGTCGATCCTGATACCAAGGACAACCGGAACCAAGGCAATCAGCAAAACCAGAACCAAGGCAACGCTATATCACCAGTGGAAGCCCTAGCCCGTAAGATGCTCGACGCTATCAATTCCGCAGAAGATATTGACGCTATCAATATGATCAGCCGAAACGAAAACTTCCAAATGGATTTGGAACGGGTTGCCAAGATGAACGAGCGCACAGGCGCACATATAAAATTCAAGCTGGATGAAGCCATCAAGCGACTGCAATACGAAGGGGATCAGTAATGGCTGGCTCAATCAATAAAGTAACCATCATAGGCAACCTTGGGGCTGACCCTGAAATACGCACGTTCAACAACGGCGGCAAGGTCTGCGCCCTGCGAATTGCTACATCGGAAAGCTGGAAGGATCGCACCACAGGAGAGCGCCGGGAACGCACCGAATGGCATAGCGTTTCAATTTTGAGCGAAGGTTTGGTAAAGGTTGCCGAACAATATCTGCGCAAAGGCTCAAAGGTATATCTGGAAGGCAAACTGCAAACTCGCAAGTGGCAGGACCAGTCAGGCAGCGACCGCTATACGACCGAAGTCGTGCTGCATGGATATGAGGCAACGATGGTGATGCTCGATAGTGCCAGCGGCCATAATGATAATGCAGATCGATCTGGCGGCGGTGGAGGATACGGCGGGTCAAGCGGTGGCGGATACGGCGGGTCAAGCCAAGGATCAGGCGGTTATGACCAACCAAATAGTCGGAGTCTTAACGATGACATACCCTTCTAATTCAACAAATGAGCGCGCGGAGGCCATAAAAACGGCACTTCGCGCGTGTAAAACACCGCGCGAGATTGAAAATGTCTCGACTCTTTACCGAGAAGAAGTGCAGGCTTTACATGAGAATAAGGCGACAAGAGTTCACGCTATACAAATTGTAAACCTTAAAGCGTACATGCTTAACGATTTTTGAGAGATGACACTGGATGACTATAGCCGACAAAGTGGCGTTGTGTACCGTCCCCGGATGCATGCGCAAGCATGAGGCGAAAGGCTACTGCGACAGCCATTACAAGCGCTTTAAAGCACTTGGCGACGTAATGGCCGACAAGCCTCTGCGAACAAACATAAACCGCAAAAACGGCGCGCCGTGTACCGTCGCCGGATGCACTCGTGAGCAATATTCACGGATGTTCTGCAAAACTCATTATCAGCGGCAGCTAAAACACGGCCATGTCATGGCCGACAAGCCGCTGCGCACAAATAAGACACGACAGCAATCATGCTGAAACTAGGAGAGATGCTAAATGAAGATCAAATATTTTGTACTTGGTTATGCGAGGTTCGTAAGAGCATTGTCTGCCATCAGGGCATTGTTCGCCTTACCAAGAGTCGGAGAACTTCATAAATAAATTGATAGAAATATGATGCTGCGCGCCGGGGTTATCTCGGCGCGCGTTAACGGGCTGAATATGGACAGGACAAAGGCCCACAACCCTTGGAGGGAAATCAAATGGGTAATATCCAACCATCAAACGAAGTCGCTCTAGGCGATCCGATAAGCCAGCTTTTTGCGCGCGGCCTGACAGATCGTGAAGTCGCAATTATTTGTAGTGTATCACCCGGCGCAGTTTGGCGCTGGCGCAAAAATCTGAACGGCGTTTCAAGATCAAAAGAAAAAGCCGCAGAAGCGTATCTTTATGCACTTCTTCTGGCTGAAAGCAAAACACCAAAACCAAACGCAGAACCGGCCAAAATCCCACAATCCTTGGAAGGGACGAAGATGAACAATATTACCCCATCAAAAGATGCAGAAGCAGTCGATGCTGTCAGCCAGCTTTTTGCCAAAGGTATGACTGATCGGCAAATCGCGAGTATTTGCGACTGCACACCGAACGCGGTCAATCGCTGGAGACATAAGCGAAACGGCATTGCCAGCACGAAGCAACGCGCCGCAGAAGCGTATTTGCACGGCATTGTAATGGCTGAAAGCGAAACAAAAGAACTTCTAAAACAACGCAGAGCCATAGCAGATGAACGCCAGAAGCTAGAGGAAGCGCGAGCCGAAGCAAAAAAGCCAGTTGAGATAGAAGCGCCTCAACCTAAGACGGATATGAGGTTTCATGAACCGAGCGTCCGAATTGCCGTTCAGGAACCGGGCGACCTTTCGTATCTGGTGATGATCTCTCCAGATAAGCAGGCCAAATTCGAGAAGGTCATGGGCATGTTCGGCTTTGAATTTGTAGACTTCGATCTAGTCGGCGCGAACTGAAAGAGCAGGGGTTGCCGTAAGGTTTACGGCAACCCTTTGCTATTGGCTAACCCCATCAGCCACCCAATTTTGCCGCACGTTTTTTTATAATTATTCACCAAGAGACCTTGCCCTTGTGTGTTGTGGTGTGTATTTATATACACATGGAGAGAAATAGCAAAAAGATCATCAAACGGCTAGAACAGCAAGGGTTCACAAAGGTCTCGCAAAGCGGATCACATGTGAAAATGCGCAAAGACAGCCGCACGGTGATCATTCCTCACCCGAAGCGGGACTTGCCGATAGGCACGGCCCGCAACATAGCAAAGCGAGCTGGCTGGATTTAATCTAGCCCGCTGGCACCGCACCGGGGCGAGAAACCAAGCAGAACAAGGATAACCAAGCAATGAACTATATCGCAATTATTCACCACGACCCCGGATCAGCCTATGGCGTGAGTTTTCCAGACGTGCCGGATTGTTTCGCCGCGTCAGATGAGGCAGGCGATATTCTAAAACACGCCATCGCCGCACTTGACGATTATTTTTCAGACGGGAAACTCCACCCAGAACCAAGCGCAATTGAAGAAATCCGCGCCGATGTCGCCGATGATCTTGCAGAGGGTGCGTATCTGATCGCCGTTCCATTTATCGACCGGAAAACAAAATCAGAGCGCATCAATGTCAGCTTCGACAGAGGCTTATTGCGCGCCATTGATGAGGCCGCGAATACGGCTGGATTGAACCGATCAGCATATCTTGCCTTGTCAGCCAAGAACGAGATTACAGGCCAGCACTGACGATCTATTTGAAGGGGTTGCCGTCAGGTTTACGGCAACCCTTTGCTATTGGGAAACCCCAAAAAAATCCCATATTTACTGAAGATAGGGCTTGCGGCTAAGGGCCGGATGCCCTAGCTATGTGTTAAGGGCAATGAAGCCCAAGGAGAGAACGAGATGGAATACTTCAACGGAAACCAAGCGGAAGAAAACTCCTCATACGAATTCAACGCGCCTTATGATTATATCGCTGAGTTGCGCGCCGAGCATTACGACCACTGCGCAGGCGACGAAGAGTACACCATGCAGGATCACATCGACGCAGCGAAGCGCGAAGGTTGGACCGACGCGGAGATTGCCGAATACATCGCCGCGATGAACGAACCTGTAGAAACAGACGCCGATGGCGACCTGCCATTTTGATAACAACGGGGCTTCGGCCCCGTCCACCAACCGCAGGAGAACAATATGCACGACAGATTTACCGCTATAATCCAAACCTGCGTTGAAACGGGAGCCATTGGCGAGGTCACCGCGTCGGAATTGATCGCCGCACATAAGCACGTCATTGCGCAGGAGGTTGAGGCCGAGCGAAAGGCTGCGGCAGACTCGCTTCGTGTTTTCGCAGGCCAATTAGAACGCGACGAACATTTTCCTGAAAACGTTATTTAACCGCTTGCCGGCAAGGGCCGGATGCCCTATATATGTGTTAAGGGCAATGACGCCCACGGAGAACGGACAATGACAAACGAACCAAAATGCACCTGCTGCGAACGCCAACTCTACCATGTAGGCTGCGACTGCCTGCAGGACATTTTCCGCACCGACCCAAGCCAGTTTGCCAAGGTTCGGGTTTGGCTGGACGGATACGCCAGCAACAACACGGCAACCTTTTTCATGCTGAACACCTGCACAGACGAGGATGCAAGAATTCAGACGCGGCGGGAATACAAAGGCTTTGCAAGGGTTGACTACATCGAGCGCCCACGGACGCATCCGGTTGAGCCGGTCAGCGAAGCATACGCCAGAGCCATGAGCCAGAACGACAATAGTTAAAGGATGGGGCTTCGGCCCCACCCGCAACCGGGCAATCATGCCCAAAACAACCCTTGGAGGGGTAAAGAGATGAAACT
>PIVL01000916.1 GCA_003354145.1 Paracoccaceae bacterium | reverse complement strand
GCCGAGCTACTGACATCGGCGGCGAATGTCTCGTTAGGGCCAGTTTTGTCGATCTCGGAACAGGGTGGTGGGCCGCGACCGATGCCAATGGCAGCAATGCGCGAATCTTCGGCACCAATTGCGACCGGAGAAGTGACCATTAATGCGTCCGTAACAATGGTGTTCCAGATCA
Source organism: Paracoccaceae bacterium (assembly GCA_003354145.1). Classification (GTDB taxonomy): domain Bacteria; phylum Pseudomonadota; class Alphaproteobacteria; order Rhodobacterales; family Rhodobacteraceae; genus NORP181. The sequence goes on along the minus strand of PIVL01000916.1, from coordinate 582 downwards.
ACGAATAGGGTGCGCGGGGCCAGATGCCGGCCCCGCCACATAATCCGTTTAGCTTGAGGCTTTGGACAATGCCTGATCCAGATCTGCAATCAGATCGTTGGCGTCTTCGATGCCGATCGACAGGCGTACCACGTTGGGACCCGCGCCCGCAGCTTCCTGTTGTTCAGCGGTCAATTGCCGGTGCGTGGTTGATGCTGAATGAATTATCAATGAACGCGCATCTCCAAGATTGGCGACATGTGAAAAAATTTCAAGCGCGTTCACCAGTTTGATACAACCGTCATAACCGCCCTTAACCGCAAAGGTGAACAAGCCACCCGCGCCTTTGGGGCAAATCTTGGCTACCCGATCATAATAGGGCGATGATTTCAGACCAGCATAGGTCACGTATTCCACCCGGTCATCGGCCTCGAGCCAATTGGCAAGCTTTTCGGCGTTCTCGACATGGCGCTGCATACGCAGTGACAGGGTCTCGGTTCCCATAAGGGTGTAATGCGCCGCTTGCGGATTCATTGTCATGCCTAAATCGCGCAGACCAACGGCGATGCCGTGGAATGTGAATGCCAGAGGGCCAAAAGTTTC
>PIVL01000428.1 GCA_003354145.1 Paracoccaceae bacterium | reverse complement strand
TACACCAAAATCGGATTTCTCGAAGAGATAGCTGCCAGGGAACTGGTATTTGTGCCCTTCGCGATAAAGTCGCTGAAAGAATACCGGATTGGCCTGATAATATCAGCCTCGGCAAGCGTTGACCCGGTTAGGCGGGTCTTTTCAAATACTGTCGAAAGCGTGTTTAAATCTCTGGAATTTGGTGGTTGAGTCGAGAGAGACAAAAGTATGAATAAATTTGTTCTCATCTCTGGGTGCTCTGGTGGTGGAAAATCAACGTTATTAACTGCCCTTGAAAACCGCGGATTCACGGTTGTTGAGGAGCCGGGACGGCGCATCATTGCCGAGGAACGCGCGAACACCGGCGCGGCATTGCCGTGGGTTGATATGGTTGCCTTTGCGCACAAAGCCGTAGCAATGTCACAGAGCGACCTATCTGCGGCGCAGTCCAGTTCGGGCTATGTGTTTTTCGACCGGGGATTGGTTGATGCAGCAATGGCATTACAACATGCAACTGGCAAATCTTACAAATATACTCTGGGCAAACATAGGCACTATATGAGCGTCGCCTTTCTTGCCCCGCCTTGGCCAGAAATCTACGAAACCGATGGTGATCGCCGACATGATTTGACTGCTGCAATTGAAGAGTATGAACGGCTTGAAACTAGCCTGTTAGAGCTGGGTTATGACCTTCGGTATTTGCCGAAAACAGCGGTCGAAAACAGGGTCGAATTTGTACTTGAAAACCTTGGAAATAGTGCCGGAATTTGAACGGTGAAATGTTTCCAAAGTCACTTACACAAGGCAACATAATTGCAAATTTTATCTACGCAGATTAGATCAATTGAATGAACACATCCAACCACAAGCGCCGTGTTCCGCACCAAACTCAAGGGCAGTAAATCGGCATGGAATCTCAAGGAAACACAGCTACACGCATCCTGATCACCGGGACTGCCGGGTTTATTGGGTTCCATCTGGCCAAATTGCTGCTGGACGAAGGGTTTCGCGTGCATGGCTATGACGGGATGACCGACTATTATGATGTAAAGTTAAAGCAACGGCGTCACGCCGCGCTGCTTCAAAAACCCGGCTTCTCGATGACTGAAGGCATGCTTGAAGATCAGGCTTTGGTGGATCAAATCGCAGATGACTTTGCACCAGATGTGATCGTGCATTTGGCGGGTCAGGCCGGGGTGCGATATTCGCTTGAAAACCCGCGCGCCTATCTCGACAGCAATGTGATCGGGACATTCAACGTAATGGAAGCCGCGCGCCGACTTGAGGTAAAGCATTTGTTGATGGCATCGACATCGTCGGTTTACGGCGCGAATACCGACATGCCGTATTCAGAGATGGATAAGGCCGACAACCAGCTTACGATTTATGCGGCGACCAAAAAGGCCAATGAAAGCATGGCCCACGCCTATGCGCATTTGTGGAACTTGCCGACCACGATGTTCAGGTTCTTTACGGTCTATGGACCTTGGGGCCGCCCCGACATGGCGCTTTTCAAATTTGCCGATGCGATCCTTGAGAACCGGCCAATTGATATCTACAACAATGGCGACATGTTCCGTGATTTTACCTATGTTGACGATCTGGTGCGCGGTATTCGTCTGTTGATTGATACCGTTCCCGTGCGCCCTGAAGACGGTGTTGTACCCGAGGGGGACAGCCTGTCGCCGGTGGCCCCATATCGGGTAATCAATATCGGCAATTCCGAAAAAGTGCGGCTGTTGGATTTTGTTGACGCGATTGAGGACTGCCTTGGGCAAAAAGCCATCCGTAATTATATGCCGATGCAGATGGGTGATGTGCCTGCTACCTGGGCAAATGCGGATTTGCTGAAAACCCTGACCGGGTATCGCCCGGAAACCGATTTCCGTGACGGTATCGCAAAATTTGTCGACTGGTTTCGCGACTATTATGACAAATAGGTGACGCGTGTTAAACCTTGAGGCAACGGAAAGGTTTCACCATGTTAGAAGGCGCAATGTTGGTCTGGTTCGTTTTGACGGCCGGAAGTCTTGCCTTTGTAATTTGGGATTCGATCTCAAATGGCGTGACAAGTTGGGTACAGCGTATCGCCTGGATATTGGTGACACTCTACACCGGCCCAATTGGTGCGTTCATGTATCTGCTGGCCTGCCGACGACCGTTTCCCGGCTCTCATGACCGCTATACCCGTGCCACCTGGAAACAGGGCCTTAACAGCGAGATGCATTGTCTTGCAGGGGACGCCACCGGGATCATCCTTGCAGCGTCGATTGTTCCTGTGTTCGGGCTGGCAAACGGATGGGACGTTACGATTGAGTACATTGCCGGCTTTGTCTCGGGGCTGTTTGTGTTTCAGGCTCTGATGATGCGTGCAATGTATCAGGGCAACTATTTCAAGGCCGTTCGATCGACGTTCTTTGCCGAGACCGTGTCGATGAACCTGGTGATGACCGGAATGATCCCGGTCATGGTGCTGCTTGCGTCGGCTTGGCCAGATTCAATGAACCCGCTTTCGCCAACCTTCTGGTTTCGTATGAGCCTTGCCACAATCGTTGGCGGCGTCTTCGCGTTTCCGGTCAATTACTGGCTGGTCAAAAAACATCTCAAACATGGTTGCATGACCCTGCCGGGTGCCGATGGAGCGGCGCCCAACCTCGGGCACCGGTCGCCTGAACCGGGTGGGTCCGGGCAATCAATGGAAGAAATGGACATGGCCGGTATGTCGTCGGATCAGCCTATGGAACAAGGCGAGGGATCGATGGAGATGAACAAACTTTCGCCTTTGGTTTCAACAACCTTGATTGCGCTTAGCTTCGTAGTTCTGGCAATCGCTGTCTGGTTCACTGCGCAGCAGGTTCCGATTAATTTCTGAGGCCTGATGGAACGGCTGTGGCTTTGGTCACTTTTTACCAAAAACCCCAACAGCGATTTGTGCGAGTTGCTTACGTTCAGTTCGTCCTACGGCGGTATGCATTCATAGAGTCGTAATCGCAACCAACACAAATAGTCAGTATTTACATCACGCCAAAAGTCTTGAACGCCTCGACCGTACTCATACCATTGCGGAGCGCCTTTGCGACCTCACCTTCGGTCGCGACTCTTCCCAATGCACCTGTGATGGCATCGGCTTCAATGTTAC
>PIVL01000915.1 GCA_003354145.1 Paracoccaceae bacterium | reverse complement strand
CGTAGTACTTCACTGTCATGATGTGTCCTCCTTTGTTGAGTAGGTAGTTGACGTACTTCACACCGTAGATGGTCATGTTGCCTCCAGTGACAGTGCGTAGTTCTGGTTGTCGTGAGTCACTTAGTGTCCTGATAGCAACCTCTGGTGCATAGTCCTTTGGGCAACAGCAACACTGTGCTCCTGAGTCAACCATCAACTTGTCGCTCCTGTAGTCTAGTGTGGCTGCAATCATGCCAACCTCGAGTGTGTAGCCTTCATTGTAGTATCGTTCGTCGTAGTAGTATTCGCCCCAGTCGTCGTATCCTTGATGTTCCTCGCCTACGATGGTGCCAGTTCCTTCGGTGAGGACTGCATTTGTAGTCATCTGTGTGGCTGGTTGTTCCTTCTGTGTAGTCTGTTCTCCCTCCTTGGGTCCTTCTTCAACTCCTCTGACATGTTTTGTGTTCTTGTACCAGCAGTCGTTCGTATTGTGTGTAGTGGTTTTGCAGTTCTGGCAGTACCTGTTGCTTGTTCCTTTGTCGCTAGTCTTGTTCTTGTCCTTGCCTTTTCCTTTGCTCTTGCCTGAATCTCCCTTGTAGTCTGACTTTCCTCCTTTCGAACCTCCTTTGCCACCCTTGTGGCCACCTTTGTAGTCCTTTCCTTTGCCTTTGTCCTTACCTTTTCCTTTGCCTTTGCTCTTTCCTAGTGCTCCAACGTCCATGGGTCTTCGTCCTCCATCGTCGTAGTTGTCCCATCTGTTGCTCTTGGTAGCACTG
>PIVL01000914.1 GCA_003354145.1 Paracoccaceae bacterium | reverse complement strand
TCGATCCAGCGTATCGCCGTTATGCAGCACTGCCGGATGAGGAACGCATTGCTTGGATCAAGGCTGACCGCTGGATTGGGTTTGATCAGGCGGGGGCGGCGCTCACTCGGCTTTCCGCCTTACTTGATTATCCACCGCGCGATCGAATGCCATGCCTGCTTATCTTTGGCGATACGGGACTGGGGAAGACCAAGATTATTCGCAAATTCGAGCGCGCCCATCCGGCGACGTTTTGTCAGGCAACAGGTGTTACGCGCCGTCCGGTGGTGGTTGCACAGGTATCGCCTGAGCCGATTGAGCGGGATCTTTATCGCGAATTGCTCGCCAGTATGGGCGCTCCGGCACTGGCGGGCAACACATTGGCCCGTGAGAAAGACGTTTGCCGATCCTTATTGCGTACAGTCGGCGCGCGCATGATCGTGCTTGATGAGGTGAACGGGATGTTGGCTGGCACCTGTCGACAGCAGCGTATATTCCTTGACGCGCTGCGCTTTCTGGCCAATGATCTGCGGGTTCCGCTTGTTTGTGCAGGCACCGATCTGGCGCGCCAGGCTCTGCTGACCGACGCACAATTGGCGGAACGGTTTGAAGCTTTTTACCTTAAACCCTGGAAGAACGACCGCGACTTTGCCGGGCTGTTGATGAGTTTGGGCCGCATTTTGCCTTTGCAGGAGTCCTCCGACTTTAACGAGGTCAAGGTGAGGGGCCCCATTCATGCACTGACAGCGGATGCGACCGCGCGAATATTTCGGCTGA
>PIVL01000109.1 GCA_003354145.1 Paracoccaceae bacterium | reverse complement strand
ATCGAGATAGACCAATCCATCAGGTAGATTGAACATCGCTTTGGTGGCGGCAAAGTCAGTCATGGGGGAGTCTCCGTAGGTATTTTAGGCTTAAAGCATCTAAGCCTGATCTATCTGACGGTCTGGGGTTTTGTCCAGCACGGATGTAGCTATAGCGCGACAGAGTTTCTTTCAATGAATGACAAAGTTAGGTGCAACAATCGGTATGTGACGCTTTGTTGCCTTTCCGAGAGGCATTGTGGCGCACTCTGAACTGGATTGAACGCTCTTTGAAGCACCTTTGACCGTAGGCCGGATGGGTGAAGAGTAGACATTTGCTTCGCCGAACACCAACGCCCGCCGAGCTGACAATTCAGACATTCACTGGTTTGATCAAAGCTCGCTTTTGGCGCTTGCAACAGCACATTTTCACGCTAAGAGGTTAGCTGCTCAGTCGAACACTCCCCCGTTCCACCGATGCCTCCCTCGCGTGGGCAGTCGTTTGCTCGCGGGACAGTGGAGGCCGAACAAGCGGTGAGAGCGATTAGAGCGAGAAGAGCAATTGCTTTGCGGATCATTGAGACGTGTCCTCAGTTTCTAAATCGTCGAAAAAATATCCCCCAGCGCGGAAACGATGGGCCCCGTTATCATTTTCTGGCAGCGCACGGACCATTGTGTCTAATTCTTGAAGCGTCTGTGTCATTCGCGCACGGTAATGCGTTTTCAAGTGCTCGATTGCCTCTGCGGACAAGCTTTCGTAATGGACGGACATATCATAATTTCCCGCAGCACCCACAACGTTTGACACCGCAGCAGCGAGGTGATCACCGACGTTGGCTGCCAGATAAGCCAATTGATCTTCGGATCCAGAAAGCGGTTGATAGCTGCGGGCGTTCAGACGAACCTTTTCGCCGCTTTCGCTGACCGCACCATTCTCAATGAGAATGTCTAAAAAGGTGCGCGGGTGGACGTCTTGGCGAACGCTGCGGGCAAGGGTCGTGAAGTTAGCGCCAGCACCCTGCATGGGGATGCCCTCGGGGTCATATGCTGGGTCATCCCACCAAAGGGCAATGATCTCTGCCAACGGCTGACGTTGGTTCGCGGGTGGCACCGTCTCGCGACGCAGGCGCGCGATATCGCGTCGCTGCAATCCCGTCATTATGCTGATTTTGCTATCGGTTGCCTCGCCTTCGCTAACTGATTTTGCAGCCTCGATATATGCGTGGCGTAGACGCTGTTCCACGAGCGGGAACAGCCATCCTTTGCTGATCGCCAGCCGCGCGAGAGGGCGGAGAATTGGGTTGAGCCACTTCATATGTGTATTGTGCACATTTATATTGACGACGCAACGAAAAAATGAGATGTGCAAAATGCACACTTTGAATTTAATCTCAACCAGATGAAACGGAGCACACCCATGAAGCTATTGATTATTCTTTGTTTTACCGCGCTACTTGGCGCCTGTAATAACCCAAGTTTTGTAGGTGACGCACCGCCTGTTCCGGTCACATCTCGGACGCCTGAGCACTTTGAGCTTCCTGCTCGTTTCGCGCTTGCACGTGTTGTTTATGGCACAACGCAAACGGCAAGCGCAGAGGAAGCGGCACTATGGACGGATTTGGCGGATCGCGCAAAAAGTCTTGGGAGTTTCGCGCCTCTAATAGGCGGCGTGCCCCTTCGGGTGTACGGCAGGGGCTCCAACATGATAGAGACGGCTCGCGCTCAGAGGTTTAATTACCTGATCTTGGTACAGATGCATCCTTCGACTGGCTCAGCTGACGTAGTTCTTTACGATGTCGGCTCGGGTGGGGTGATGGTGACGATGCAGGCCGTATCGCCTGACGGTGGGCAACGCGGTTTTTGGGGAGGGCATATCAGGAACCCTGCGCGACTGGAACGTGCGACGTTAAGAATCGCGCAAGCGGCAGTCCCAGCGGTTGAAGAAGTGTTGCGCGGCGTGGCTAAGCGCCAGCGCTAAACACGAAGAGTGAAAGCCCTTGCCGCCGACAGCTCAAGATTTAGCCACCGGTGGCAAGGAATAGTAAAATTGTCCGACTCAAAATTTGAGGGGCATATTTAGGTTCCATTGTCCTCGGCCTGCCTGTGGACACCTTCGACCTGATTAGGAGCTCATTGCAAGGCAGCCATTCGGACCAAACGCAGCATTCGACAGATTGTGCTCTGACCAATCATGAGTTGCAGTAGTCACGAATGTCGATTTAGGGCCGTTCTAACGATAATTGAAAGACACTCGGTTTAACCGTCTGTGCAGGTGTTCACGATCCTCAACCTGTTGTTGTTCAACAAACCTTCCGGGTTCTTCCGCTTTAGTTTGCGGTCTTCCGGTCTGTTTTCATTGAAAGTAAACGCGATGGCCGCTCCGTTTGCCTAAAGCTGCCCGCCTGCGATCTCGATGGTCTGGCCGTTGACGCTCTCAGAGCCATCACGCACCAGCCACAAGGCGGCGGCGGCGATTTCCTCTGGGGCAATCAGGCGTTTATGGGCATTGGTGTTAACCATCATGGCCCGCGCCTGATCTTCGGAAATTCCGGCGCGTTCTGAAATGCTTGCGGTATTACGCTCAATTATGGGCGTGTCCACATATCCGGGGCAAAGAGCATTGAACGTGATTTGTGACCCAGCGTAATCGGCACTCAGGGCCCGTGTCAGACCAATCAGCCCGTGTTTGGACGCCGAATAGCAGGCCGCACCTTTCAATCCGCGCACTCCGGCAATTGACGACACGGTAATGACCCGGCCCCAATCAGTTTGGCGCATTGATGTCAGGCATTCACGGATGGTCAGAAACGCCCCATCAAGATTGGTGGCCATCATGTTGCGCCAGAACTCCATTGTGGTCTTGTGCACGGCTTTGCCTTCGGCGACGCCTGCATTGGCAACGCAAATCTGTATCGGGCCTCGGGCCTCAACGGCGGCGGCAATTTTGGCGACAACGTCGGCCTCGTCGCGCACGTCCATTGCCATGCCGGTCATACCCTCGGTGGCAACTTCGTCCAGCACTTGCTGGCGGCGACCAGTGATGGTCACATGCGCACCTTCGGCCACCAAAGCCCGGGCAATCGCCAATCCGATACCTGTACCACCGCCGGTGACCAATGCGTGTTTGCCTTTTAATGTCATGATGTGTTCCTTTGACCAAGTTGCCGCCAGCGTAACCAAACCTCGCAGTGTGACAAGACGCGCCGTACCGTCACTTTACACATTCATTCACTTATGTGAATGTGACGAAAGCCAGAGGAGCATCCATGAAAAATCTTTTAGTCGCGGTCATCGCCACAACCGCCAGCATGGCAGGGGCCAGCCAGGATATCGTCGACCAGTATCCGCAGTCCGAGCTTTATTCCAAGCCGGTCGAGGTTATTCCGCATGTGTATTCCGCCATAGGCGCAACCGCCCCTCCGGGATTTGGCAATGCCGGTCATAACAACAATTTGTCGTTTATTGTGACGTCTGAGGGCGTGATTGTCGTGAACGCGGGGGCGTCGGACAAGCTCGCCGTGGCGTTACACGACGAGATCCGCAAAGTGACGGATCAGCCAGTCGTGCTGGTCATCAACGAAAACGGGCAGGGCCATGCGATGCTGGGCAACGGCTATTGGGCCGATTTGGGAGTTGATATTCTGGCGCATGTGGATGCGGTCGAAGAGATACGCGAAACCAGTGACAACATGATCCAGCGTATGCAGGTCTATTCAAAGACCGGAGCGGACGGCACGCGCGTTGTTGAACCCAACATTACCTTTGAGGATGAGTATGACATCTCGTTGGGCGGGGTGAACATCCGCGTGCTGCATCTGGGCTCGGCTCATGATCCGGGTGACATTCAGGTCTGGATTCCCGATTGGGATCTGATGATTGCCGGAGACATCGCCTTTCACGAGCGTATGTTGCCGGTATTTGCCCATACCTGCACCAGCTGCTGGATTGAAACATGGGAAGAAAAGCTGGAGCCTCTGGCACCAACCTACGTCATTCCCGGCCACGGACACCCGACCAATCTGGCACAGGTACGCCGCTATACCTACGATTACCTTGTAGATCTACGCGCCAAAATCGGGGCCCATATTGAGGATGGCGGTGATCTGGCCGGTGCCTATTATGTAGATCAAAGCAAATGGACTAATCTGGATACGTTTGATGAACTGGCAACTCGCAATGCAGGGCGGGTTTATGAGGAAATGGAATGGGAGTGATTGGAGCGTATGAAACGCATTGATGTGCCGCCAGTCTGGCTTTTGGTGTTTGCAATATTGGCTTGGTTGCAATCACGGTATTGGTCGATAGGGCTGAACTTTGGCGGTGGGTTGTTAGACCTGTTAGCCGGGATGCTGATCGGAGGGGGTATCATTCTGATGGCCTTGGCGATTGTCGAATTCCGAAAGCATCGCACAACCATCCATCCGCATGACACGCCCACCAGCCTGATCCGTTCTGGCATCTTCAAACGCTCGCGTAATCCAATTTATCTGGCCAATGTACTGATTCTGACGGGGCTGATTCTGCTGTTTGATGCCGTGCTTTCTCTACCATTAATCCCGATTTTAGTTTGGGTTCTGGAGAAACGGTTCATTGTTCCTGAAGAAAACCGTATGCGTCGGGAATTCCGTGCTGATTTTGCCCGGTATGAAGAACAAACGCGTCGCTGGGTCTAGCGGGTGCGTCACGAGATTGCGATTTCGTTGCCGGTGGTTGCGCAATTTTGTTGCGCATTGTAGTGAAATTGTTCACGCAAATAAGCAATTTGCTGCATAAACTGCGGCAATAAGGGGGACTTGGGGTGAAAATCGGAACGCCAAAGGAAACATTTGCGGGGGAATCCCGTGTTGCCATGACGCCGGACAGCGCGCGGCTGTTGCAAAAACTTGGGCACGAATGTGTGCTGGAAACCGGAGCAGGCAAAGCCGCCGGGTTTTCTGATGTTGCCTACAAGGACGTCGGGGTCGAAATCGTCAAAACCGGCGCTGCGCTGTTCAAGGCCTCTGATGTCGTCGCAAAAGTGCGCCCACCCACCGATACCGAGGTCAAACGGCTGCGCAAGGGCCAGACGTTGATTTCATTTTTCTATCCCGGTGCCAACGAAGAACTGATGGGAAAAGTGGCCGATAAGGGCGCGACTGTTATTGCCATGGATATGGTGCCACGTATCAGCCGGGCGCAAAAGATGGACGCGCTAAGTTCGATGGCCAATATCGCGGGATATCGTGCGGTAATCGAAGCAGGCAACAACTTTGGCCGCTTCTTTACCGGGCAGGTGACGGCAGCAGGCAAAGTACCCCCCGCTAAAGTTTTGGTTGTTGGTGCTGGCGTGGCCGGATTGGCGGCAATTGGCACGGCGACGTCTTTGGGAGCAATTACCTACGCATTTGATGTGCGTCCCGAAGTGGCCGAGCAGGTTGAATCGATGGGTGCTGAATTTGTCTATCTTGAGTTTGATGCCAGTGAATTACCAGATGGCGCAGATACCGGTGGTTATGCGGCTCCGTCGACCCCGGAGTTTCAGGCCAAACAGCTGGCCAAGTTCCGCGAGCTGGCGCCGGATATAGACATTGTCATCACTACGGCTTTGATCCCCAATCGTGCGGCCCCAATCCTTTGGACCAAGGATATGGTCGAGGCGATGAAGCCCGGATCGGTCATTGTTGACCTTGCGGCAGAGCGTGGCGGCAACTGCGAACTGACGGTGATGGACGAGAAAATCGTTACCGACAATGGGGTGACAATTGTTGGATATACCGATTTCCCAAGTCGTATGGCAACACAGTCATCGACGCTTTATTCAAATAATATCAGACATATGATGGACGATCTTACACCGGAAAATGACGGTGTAATCAACCATGATATGGAAGATGATGTGATCCGTGGGGCGACCATAGCCCACGCCAAAGAGGTGACGTTTCCGCCACCTCCTCCCAAGATACAGGCGATTGCGGCCAAGCCGCAGGCAAAGGTAAAAGAGAAAACCCCCGAAGAAATCCTGGCCGAAGAAACCGCAGCGTTTAAGGCGGCTACGGTCAGTCAGGTGAAAATTCTGGTGGTCGGCGCGGTGGTGATGTTTGCCATTGGGGCCTACGCCCCAGCAAGCTTTATGCAGCACTTTGTCGTTTTTGTGTTGTCCTGTTTTATCGGATTTCAGGTGATCTGGAATGTCAGCCACGCGCTGCATACGCCGCTTATGGCCGTGACCAACGCGATTTCCGGCATCATTATTATTGGCGCGTTGTTGCAGGTTGGATCTGGTAATTGGTTGGTAATCATCCTGTCAGCCATTTCTATTTTTATCGCCTCAATCAACATTGTTGGTGGTTTCATGGTCACCCGGCGCATGCTTGCCATGTTCCAGAAATCTTAAGGGGAGGGTAGCGTTATGGGTATCGGAATGACGTTTGCCGCATATGTCGCGGCATCGGTCCTGTTCATCCTCTCCCTTGGTGGGCTGAGCAATCAGGAAAGCGCCAAGCGCGCAATTTGGTACGGTATTGTCGGCATGGCCATTGCCGTGGTGGCAACATGGTTTGCTGATGGCGTTGGCAACCGGGTGCTGATCCTTCTGTGTATCGCCGCAGGGGCCTATGCGGGTCATTACATTGCCGGCAGGGTTCAGATGACTGAAATGCCGCAACTGGTGGCGGCGTTGCACAGTTTCGTTGGTCTCGCGGCGGTCTTCATCGGCTTGAACGCTGATTTGATGTTGAGTGCTGTGACGGCGATGAAAGAAGCTGGCATCGCAATGGGTGACGCCGAACTGACCGGGTATGGCAAGGCATTGTGGCACAAGGATGCAGTGGAAATCTCGATCCTCAAGGTCGAGGTGTTCTTGGGCATCTTCATTGGTGCAATTACCTTTACCGGCTCGGTCATTGCCTTTGGAAAGCTGTCTGGCAAGGTTGATGGTAACTCAAAGCAACTGCCGGGTGGGCACATGCTGAATGCGGCTGGTCTGGCCGTCTGTTTACTGCTTGGGTTGATGTATCTGGGTGGCTCGGGCCTGTGGACGATGGTTCTGGTGGTTCTGGTGGCTGGCTTTATCGGTTGGCACCTGATTATGGGAATTGGCGGCGCGGACATGCCTGTCGTGGTCTCGATGCTGAACAGCTATTCCGGCTGGGCCGCTGCGGCGATTGGGTTCACGCTTGGCAATGATTTGCTGATCGTGACCGGGGCTTTGGTCGGGTCAAGCGGCGCGATCCTGTCATACATCATGTGCAAGGCGATGAACCGTAAATTTGTCAGTGTGATTTTGGGTGGCTTTGGCGGCTCGAATGGTCCGCAAATGGAAGTTGAAGGCGAACAGGTGGCAATCGAGGCTGACGGCGTGGCCGCAGCGCTGAACGACGCTGACAGCGTGGTCATCATTCCGGGGTACGGCATGGCGGTGGCGCAGGCACAGCAGGCCGTGAGCGAGCTGACGCGTAAATTGCGGGCGAATGGTAAAACTGTGCGCTTTGCCATCCATCCGGTAGCGGGGCGTTTGCCCGGGCATATGAATGTCCTGCTTGCCGAGGCCAAGGTGCCCTATGACATCGTGCTGGAAATGGACGAGATCAACGATGATTTCCCGGAAACGGATGTGGCCATTGTGATTGGGTCCAATGACATCGTGAACCCGGCTGCACAGGATGATCCCAACAGTCCGATTGCTGGCATGCCGGTGTTGGAATGCTGGAAATCCAAGCAGGTGTTTGTGTCCAAGCGAGGACAGGGAACCGGCTATTCCGGGATCGAGAACCCGCTGTTTTTCAAAGAAAACACTCGGATGTTTTATGGCGATGCCAAGGCGTCACTGGATAAATTGATCCCGATGATCGACTAAGATGGTTTGATATGATTGAGGCGGGCCAAAAGGCCCGCCATTTGATGTTTTCTTTTTCCGTCCCGGAAAAAGGCCTGGCCTCCGGCGGGGATATTTTCACCAAAATGAAATAGAGCGTGGTGCCGCGCGAACTATATCGATCTGATGTATACCATGGTATTCTGTTAACTAGTTGAAATAGAACAAAAACTTTTCAAATGGCAAGAAGTTTGTTATAGCGTTTTCAATCTGAGAAAGCCGCTATGTCACCGATTCAAGATCACCCGCTACGATACCAACTAGCCAATGAGTTGCATGCACGGCCGTTTCCGTCGATGGAGCCGCCTTCTACGGTGGTGTTTATGGCCATCAAGCGCCCGACTGAGGCTGTCAGCCGGGACCGGAGCGCAGATGTGGCACATCTGATCAACCTGCTGGATCGCCATGGTGCGTCGCATCCACAGCCAGATGCGACGCATTATTCCGGGCAGATTGGGCGATTTGTTCTGAAATGGGAGCAGCATACGGAATTTGTTACTTATACGGCATATTGGCCGGGGATGAGTACGCGGGTCTTTGATCCGCAGGACATTGATGTGTTTCCACAGGACTGGCTGGAATCGGCACCTGGGCAGCGTATCACTTCGGCGCTGATCCGGGTTAAGCGACGGGATGACGACATCACCAATGAATTGGACGATTGGTTTGTTGCGGAAAGTCTTGCCGTGTCCAATGTATTGGACGGAGCAGCGCAGATGGCGGGGGATTTCCGCATTGATCCGGCGGGCCATGTTCGGTTTGCGGTATTTGCTGACGCTAACACCGGGGATCGACGCGTAGGGCGGATTGTTCAGCGGCTGTGTGAGATTGAGACCTACAAGACGATGTCGATGCTGGGGTTTGAACGGGCACGGCAGTTATCTGCCAAAATTGATGCTTTGGATACTGCGCTGGCCAAGCTGATGAATGAAATGACCGTCGGCGACATACTGGCCGAGGAGATGCTTCATCAGCTGTTGCGGATTTCGGCGGAGTTGGAAACCTTGGTTGCACGCTCATCATTCCGGTTTGAGGCGACGCGCGCCTATAGCGCGATTGTGAACCAGCGGATTGCGGTACTGCGCGAGACCCATTTTCGCGGGCGTCAGACCTTTGCCGAATTCATGTTGCGCCGGTACCAACCCGCGATGCGGACTGTTGAAGCCAGTGAAAGACGTCTGCAGGCCTTGGCTGACCGGGCCATGCGCGCCGCAGATTTATTGCGTACGCGGGTTGATGTGGATCGCAGTGCACAGAATCAGGCGCTTATGCTCAACATGGATCGGCGTGCCGATCTGGCTCTGCGTCTGCAGCAGACGGTCGAGGGGCTTTCTGTGGTTGCCATCAGCTATTACGCCGTGTCGCTGGCTGGATACGCTCTTTATCCATTTGCCGAAGGGGTGGGTGTTAGTAAAGGCATGTTAACTGCCGCAATTACTCTGCCGGTTGTAGCACTGGTCTGGATGCTGGTGCGTCGAATTCGGCGGAAGCACGCATAACCGCATCTGCGATCAGGCCGCCAGCAGCGATTGAGATCAGCGCCAGAATAGCGGCGATGCTGAGTGTTGGGATCCCTGCAAGGCCTGCACCCACTGTGCAGCCACCGGCCAATACTCCACCGATGCCCATAAGAGCAGCGCCACTTAGATAGTGGCCGGTTTGGCTTGGGTTTTCAAAGCTTTGCCAGGCAAAGCGACCCGTCAGTACAGCCGTAACCAAAGCGCCAAAGACAACGCCGCCAACCAGTCCGGTGCCAAACCCTGCCGGAATGGCGCTTGAGGCGAGGGTGAAAAACAGGCTTTCGGCGGTGGGCGAAGTGAAAGACAGGCTTTCCATGGCGATCGGGTCAAAATCGTCAAACAGGATGTAACCGGTCCCAACCCATGCCAGTGGCACCAGCATACCAATCAGCACACCGCCGATAAGAACCAAGGGTTTGTTACCAGAGCGGAGTGCAACAAACAGTGAGACGACAACTATGATGCCGGCCCAAAGCAACGCACCTCCGGGAAGGGCCGCAAGCGATACCGTGTCGCCAAGATTAACTGTGAAGCCCCCAATGGCAACGCGCAGCGGTGCCAGCACGCCCTTAAGCGTTGCATGGGCGACAATGGCAAAGACGACGACCACAAGAGCTGCCCGCAGGTTACCGGACCCTGCCAGCACTGTCAGACGCGACACACAGCCCCGCGTCAGTACCATTCCGATGCCAAATAATACTCCGCCCGTGATGATGGCGAGTAGCGGTAGGTCGGAAACCATAAACCGATGAGCGCTGAAATTTATCAGACCAAGAGCAACAGCAACCTGGGTACCGGCCACAGCCACAGCCAGCGCGATCAACCAGATACCCAGTGCGGCACGTCGGTTTTCACCAACAACAGCACGCCGGAAACAAAATCGGGTGAGCAGGCCAAGGGCACCAAACGCCACGCCAATCAATAAACCAAACCAGACCGAAGCCAGTTGCGGTGTCAGGGTTTCAAATTCAAAGCTCTCAAACATGGGAATTCCCGAAAAACAGAATAATTTCCCGGATGCGCCGAAAACCCGTAACAATCAAGTCGATGAACGGGTGTTTATTGGTGTGTTTTAGGAATTTTCGTCGTGCCTATCAGACAGGCGAGGCAATTTGTTCCGTTATCTCTGAGATATCGAAACACCCGGACCTCTTGGATCTGATGATCGGTCCAGGCATTCTTTTTTTCTGCAAAGGGTGCTGCTATCGCCCCCGTATGCGGGGGTCCAGCGCGTCGCGCAGGCCATCGCCAAGGTAGTTGACGCTGAGAACAGTCAACGAGATCGCCATGCCGGGCCAAAACACCCGTTCGGGATATTGCTGCAGATAATCGGTGGCATCAAATAACAACCGGCCCCAGGTGGGGAAATCAGGCGGAAAGCCAAGGCCCAAGAAGGACAACGCACTTTCGGTGATGATCGCGGTGGCGATGCCCAATGTGGCTGACACCATGATCGGCGACAGTACGTTTGGCAGGATGTGCCGGGTGATCAGCTTGGTGTTGGTGGTGCCGATGGACCGGGCTGCCAGAACGAATTCCCGTTCTTTCAACGCCAGCACATCCCCTCGCACGATGCGCGCGGTGGGCATCCAGCTGGTGATGCCGATGGCGCCGACGATCAGGATGAATATGCCACGCTCAGGTCCGAACGAGGCGCTAAGTGGCTCGCGAAACAGCAGCATCATGACCAGCAGCAGAGGCAACAGAGGCAACGCCAGAAACAGATCGGTCAGACGCATCAAGATTCCGTCGAGCTTTCTGAAGAAACCGGCGAGAATACCGATAAAGGACCCAAGAAACAGCGCCAGCAACATAGCGGTTATGCCAACGGATACAGATGTTCGCCCGCCTGCCATCATCCGAGCAAACGTGTCGCGACCAAGCTGATCGGTACCAAAGGGGTGTGTCAGCGACGGTCCCTGATTACGAGAACGGATGTCGATAAATGTCGCATCAATGTTCCAAAAGAACGGTCCAAGAAACACCAGAACCACGATGGTCAGAAAGATGATGCCTCCCCAAAGCGCGCCCTTATGGGTTTTGAACTGGTCCCAAATGTCGAGCCATTGGCTGCGTGGTGGTTTGGTCGGGATCGGGTTGCTGAGATCAGTCATAGCGAATCCGTGGGTCTAGAAGGCCATAGAGAACGTCGGCGATCAGGTTGAATAGAACGATCAGGACGGCAAATATAAACGTCAGTGTTTGCACAGTGGGCAAATCGTTGGCCTGAATGGCGACGATCAGCATCTGGCCGATACCGTTCACTTTGAACACCTGCTCGGTAATGATGGCTCCTCCGAATACGGCAGGGACCGCCAGCGCGATCACTGTCACAACCGGGATCATCGAATTGCGCAGGACATGCACCATGACAACGGTGTATTCGGTCAGGCCTTTGGCACGCGCGGTGCGCACATAGTCCTGATTAAGATTGTCCAGCATCGACGCCCGCATATATCGGCTGATCTGGGCGGTAATTTGCAAAGCCAACACCATGACTGGCATGATCATTTGTTTAAGCTGAACTACAAAACTGTCCCAACTGTCTACAACGTGGGTCGTGTCATAGATCGATGGGAACCATCCAAGTTGAACCGCAAAGATGACAATCACCAGCACACCACTGAAGAATGGCGGAACCGAAAACCCGACCATCGACACAAATGTACCGGCCTGATCGAATATCGAATACTGTTTGTACGCAGAGTAAATGCCAATCGGCATCGCGATCAGGATGCCAACGACATAGGCGGTGCCAACAACCCACAATGTCTGCGGAATACGCTGGACAACCAAATCCATAACTGGCGAACGGGTCTGCCAGCTGATGACGCGCAGGTCACCGTCTGAGAAATGAGTGCCAAAGACCCAGTCGACCAGAACCTGTGGCTCGATCCAGAAGAACTGAACAATCCACTTCCAGTACCGGATCGGCATCGGCTCGCCCAGGCCCAGTGCTTCGCGCATTTTTTGTTTGACGTCAGGGGGGACGGTCAGCGGAACCTGCGCCATAGGGTCACCGGGGGCGAGTTCCAGCAGGAGAAAAAGAATAAGACTGATGAACAAAAGCGTCGGAACCGCCAGAACCAATCGTCGTATTGTAAAGGTCAGCATATACGGCGCCTTTGCAGCTTAGTTTTATTATTGCTCTGAGAAGAGAGAGAAAGAAACCCCGCCCCAGTATGAACCGGAGCGGGGCAAGGTCCTAAAGAATTAGGAACCTTCTTTGCGATACCAGTCCGCAGCGTTCCACAGTTCGCTATCCCAAACGTTCAGGATAACGCCGCCCAATGAAGCGGCATGTGCGGAAACGCGACCACGGTGAACCAAAGGAACAATGGTAAAGCTGTCTTTTGTCAGCATGTTGTTCATTTCGATCCCGATTTTGCCACGCTCGGCAAGATCGCCTGTACCGGCCAGTTTGTCGATCAGAGCATCATATGCCGGATCACAGTACCGGTTGATGTTCTCACCCTGCCACTGGCTGGCTGGTCTTGGTTCAGTACCACAGCGGTACGCTGCAAGGTACTGCTGAGGGTCTGTGCCGTTAAAGGTGTTGGCATACATTTCCACGTCTGCATAGAACTTCTGGAATGTGTCGGGGGAACCCGGATCACCACCAAAGAAGATCGAAGCCGACAGGTTACGCAGTTCGGTTTCAACACCAATCTCGCCCCACCACTGTTTGATCAGAGCTTGAAAGTCC
>PIVL01000108.1 GCA_003354145.1 Paracoccaceae bacterium | reverse complement strand
GGACCGGTTTCGGTCATGCCATAGGCAATGGTGATCTCGGTCATGTGCATCTCATGCATGATCCGTTTCATCAGTTCCGCCGGGCATGGTGCGCCAGCAATAATTCCGGTGCGCAGGCTAGAAAGGTTACGGTCGCCAAAGCCGGGCGTATCGAGTTCCGCGATGAACATGGTCGGCACCCCGTGCAGCACCGTGCAGCGTTCGGCTTCGATCGCCTGCATCGCGGCACCCGCATCAAAACCGGCAGAGGGAAAAACCATGGTCGCTCCATGGGCGACGCAACACAAAGTTCCAAGAACCATTCCGAAACAATGATACATCGGCACCGGAATGCACATCCGGTCCTTGAAGGACAGCTTCATCTGAAGGCCGGTGAAATAGGCGTTGTTGACGATATTGTGGTGCGTCAGCGTGGCGGCCTTGGGTCGACCCGTCGTGCCACTGGTGAACTGGATGTTGACCGGATCATCGAATTGCAGTTCTTCAGACAGGCAATGCACGCGCTGCCGCGCATCATCGGTCGCGCCAGCCATCACGTCACAATAGCGAACCATGCCTTTTAAGGTGTCCTCACCCAGGACAATTACCCATCGCAGGTCTGGCACCTTATGAGCCTTCAGAGCACCCGGCTCTGAGCCGGAAATTTCCGGCATCAGCTCCGTCAGCATCGCCAGATAGTCGCTGCTCTTGAAATTCGGAACCGTGACCAGGGCCTTCATCCCGGTCTGGTTCAGCGCGAATTCCAGTTCAGACAGCCGATAGGCCGGATTGACATTAACCAGGATCAGCCCGGCCTTGGCGGTTGCGAATTGCAGAACGACCCACTCCGCCATGTTGGGGGCCAGAACGCCGACGCGGTCCCCTTGGGTCAACCCAAGGGCAATCAGCCCGGCGGCCATTTCATCGACCTGCCGGTTCAGTTCCTGATACGTCCAGCGAACGTTCTGGTGGGAAACGACCAGCGCTTCGTTTTCGGGGTGTCGTTTGGCGGTCTCTTCCAGCAGGGACCCGACGGTCAGGCCCATCAAGGGAATATCCGACACGCCGTGCAGATAACTCTGCATCGAAGGGGATATGTGCTCAGCTACCAAAATACGCCTCCATCCGGTCGAATGCGAGATTGATTGTGTCGTCCTCGACGCAATATGCCATGCGAACGTGATGCTCTCCCGAGGGACCAAACGCAGCGCCCGGGGTCACCGTGACGCGCGCCTCTTGCAACAGACGGTGCGAAAACCGTGTGGAGTTGTCAGTGGCGTCGAGCACGCGCGGGAAGACATAGTAGGCACCTTCGGGGCGAGCATACTGGAATACATGTGCAAGACGATCCAGCCGTTCGCATATCAGGGCGCGCCTGCGTCCGAGGATGTTTTCGAAATCTGTCAAGTGGGTCGGTTCGTTTTCCAGCGCAGCCAGTGCCGCGACTTGGGAAATGCGCGGCGTGCAGATCATCGTCAGGTCATGGACTTTGACGATTTCAGCGCGCAGGGCTTCTGGCATGACCATATACCCGACCCGCCAGCCGCTCATGGCGTATGCCTTTGAGAAGGTGAAAAGATAGGCAATGTGATCCGCATATTCTGCTGCGGTCGCAAGATTGAAAAACCGGTCGCTGTTTTCGTAGGTAAAGTGGCTGTAGGGATCGTCGAGGATGATCAGCAAGCCATTTTTCCGGGCGATCCCGGCGACGGCCCGCAAGGTCGCTTCGGACAAAATGCACCCTGTGGGGTTGGACGGGGTAACCAGAATTATCGCTTTTGTTCTTGGTCCGATCAGACCCGCCAGCTGTTCGATATCCGGTTCCCAGCCCCGATCCTCGTGCAACTTCCAGAACACAGGCCTGCCTCCGCTGAACTGGATCTGATTGATGTGGGACACAAACCCCGGATCGGTGACGATGACCTCGTCGCCCGGGTTAACGATCACATGGAACAGAGTATTCAGTCCCTGCATGTTCCCGGCGGTGATAGTGATATGCCTTTCAGGGTCGCGGCGAACCGTGGTGCGGCGTTCGTGTTCTTGTGCCGCCGCTACGCAAAGTTCGGGCAGTCCACCCGGCAGGGCATACATGCCAATCTTGGGGTTGGTTTCCAACGCACGGGCCACCGCGTCCCGGATCGGAGAGGGGGTGCGAAACGAAGGCAAACCCCAAGCGAGAGATGCAGCGCCCGGCACCCTGGCGCTGAGAATGGACATCTCTTTGATGGCGGACATCGCCAGATCTCGTGATCTTGACGCAACCAATTCTGCCATCGGCTGTGTCGGATGGCCCATTGCATACCCCGCGACTTGTGCAGTTTTTTCCAATCCAGCGTACTAACTGGCCTCAAAATAGTTCAAAAGCATCACCTCGTCCTTGCTCTAGATCAATGCAGCACAACGATCCTTGGATTACCATTCAGGTATGGACGATTCGCTTCTGACATTCATGGATCGAGACGATGCAGGTCGGCAACTGGCCAAGCGCTTGGAATCGATGGTGTTTAGTAATCCGGTTATCTACGCATTACCGCGCGGCGGTGTGCCGGTCGCTGTGGAAGTGGCGCGCCGCCTGAACGCTCCGCTCGATCTGGTGCTGGTGCGCAAGATCGGGGCGCCTTCAAACCCCGAGGTCGCGCTGGGTGCCGTGGTTGAAGGCACGCCGCCGCAAACCGTCATCAATGAAGAAATAAAGCGCCTTTCGGGGGCTGATGACACTTTTCTGGCGCGTGCCCGCGAAGAAAAACTGGCGGAACTTGAACACCGCAGACTGCGTTATATGGGCGACCGCCCGCGAATTGACCCGTCAGGGCGAACGGCGATTGTCGTTGACGACGGTCTTGCCACAGGGGCGACGATGAAGGCAGCCCTAATCGCGCTGAAGCGTCAGGGCGCGGGAATGATCGTGGTCGCCCTGCCCGTTGCACCGGTAGACACCCTGGCCGAAATCTCCGAACTGGCCGACACTGTCGTTTGCCTTATCCCGGCCCGTCACTTTCGCGGCGTCGGGGCTTTTTTTCGTGACTTTCATCAACTGACCGACGAGGAAACCATAGGCTTGCTGCGTCAGAGCTGGACCCGGTACGACGCCACTTCGCCAGTACAACCGCAAGCCTTCAACCAGCGCGAGGTTTCCATTCCGCCCCTTGGACTGATCGGTAATCTGGTTGTGCCGAAAAACCCGCGCGGCATCATTCTGTTTGCCCATGGCAGCGGGTCCAGTCGGCACAGCCCCCGCAACACATTTGTTGCGGAAAAGCTGAACGCCAGTGGTTTCGCCACGCTACTGCTGGATCTGTTGACCCCGGCCGAGGCAGAGGACCGCCGCAATGTCTTTGATATTCCCCTGCTTGCAGAGCGGGTGGTTGAGGCATCGCTGTGGATCAGTTCGGAAGCCGACATCGCAGAGCTTCCTCTTGGCCTTTTCGGCGCAAGTACCGGTGCCGGGGCTGCATTGCAGGCCGCAGCCGAACTTCAGTCCCGTGTCGCGGCAGTGGTGTCCCGCGGCGGCCGCCCTGATCTGGCCGGTCCGCATTTGCCCCGGGTGGTATCCCCGACGTTGTTGATTGTTGGTGGTGACGATCATCAGGTGATTGATTTGAACAGGCAGGCGCATGCGGCTCTCACCTGCGAAAAGCTGCTGCGGATCGTTCCGGGTGCCAGCCACCTGTTCGAAGAGCCCGGCACGCTGGAAGCGGCGATTGATTTTGCCAGAGCGTGGTTTGAACACTACCTTGCACAGCCCGAACAGAGCGTGCTGCACAAGCAACCGAAAGTGCAACCTGCGAAACCCAAGACGGTCGCGGACGTGCTGCACGCGGCTGCCGAACCGCTGCCAGCATTGGACGATCCGGCCTTTGCCGAGGCTTTCGACCGGTTTGGGTCAAGCCGGGTGGTTCTGCTAGGCGAGGCATCGCACGGCACTTCGGAATTCTACCGGGCCCGGGCGGCGATCACCCGTCGGCTGATCGAACGGCACGGCTTTTCCATTGTCGCCGTCGAGGCCGACTGGCCGGACGCCGCTACAATCAACCGCGACATCAGGCAGGACCCACAACACGCGACCGGGGCACCACCCTTTGCCCGTTTTCCAACCTGGATGTGGCGCAACACCGACGTCGATGAATTTGTCCGCTTTCTGCGCCAGCACAACGCCGCGAAATCACCCGTCGACAGGGTCGGTTTTTATGGCCTGGATCTCTACAACATGAACGCCTCTATCGCGGCTGTTCTGAAATACCTCGACCGCGTCGACCCAAAGGCAGCAGAGGCCGCGCGGGCGAGATACACATGCCTTTCGCCATGGTCACGGGAACCCGCAGCCTACGGGCGGGCGGCCCTGTCCGAAGGCTATGCCTTATGCGAACAGCCGGTGGCCCGCATCCTTGTCGATCTGCTTCGCAAAGAGCTGGATTATATCTCCCGCGACGGCGATCACTTCTTTGACGCGGCGCAAAACGCCCGTCTCGTCGCCAATGCGGAACGCTATTACCGGATCATGTATTACGGATCGCACATGTCCTGGAATCTTCGCGACCAGCATATGTTCGATACATTGAAGAACATTCTGGACCATGCCGGACCGGACAAAAAAGCAGTCGTCTGGGCCCATAACTCGCACATTGGTGATGCACGCTATACCGATATGGGACAAGAGCGCGGCGAATTGAATATTGGTCAGTTGTGTCGTCAGGAATACGGCAACGATGCCTCCCTGATCGGATTTGGTACAAATTCCGGAACAGTCGCAGCAGCATCGGAATGGGATGCACCGATGGAAGTCAAAACCGTTCGCCCCTCGCGCCCTGACAGCTATGAGGCCCTGTGCCATCAGGTCGGTCTTGAGCGGTTTTTGTTTGACTTGCGGGACAAGAAACGCCCTGAGCTTCAGCGTATCCTGGCTGAGCCCCGGCTGGAACGTTACATCGGCGTGATCTACCGGCCGGAAACAGAACGCTGGAGCCATTACAGCTATGCCACACTGGGCGACCAGTATGACGCTTTTGTCTGGTTCGACACGACCACAGCTATAACACCTCTGCCTCAAACAACGCCGCCAACCAAAGGTGAGGATGAAACCTATCCATTTGGTCTCTGACGCGAGCGATGAATGCGCATGGTAAAGCCCGGCTTCACACTTCTTTGCGATCTGTTGACCGAGGAACGGATGATCCTCGCTTTCCCGCAAGTTTCCGGGACCAAGTGTCATGTCCATGCCCCTGCGCGCCTTCTTGATTCACATCAATACCACAATATTGTGCATGAGGCACACTTGACGCCAATTGAACCAAGGGCAGATCTTAATGACAAAGGAACCTGTTGAATTACCACAAGGCCTTGATCCGGCCGTGCTGCGGCGCGAAACGGATCCTGACGCGCTCGGCTTTGCGACGACGGCTGAGATAGCTGATATCGAAGGTTTGATCGGACAGGATCGGGCAGTCGATGCAATCAGGCTTGCCGCCAGCATTCCCCACCGTGATTTCAACCTGTTTGTGCTTGGCCCTGTGGGAACCGGTCGTCACCGTGCGGTCGATGCACTGCTGGAGACAGAGGCGACAAAGCGTCCAGTGCCTTGTGACTGGGTATATGTGAACAACTTTGAAGCACCCCATAAGCCGCAGGCGCTGCAACTTCCTGCCGGTTCCGCTGTCAGGTTGAAACTCTCCATGGAGGAGCTGGTTGACGACCTGACCATCGAAATCTCGGCGGTTTTTGAATCCGACGATTACCAAAACCGACGCCACGTGATTGAGGAAGAATTTTCAGAACGCCACGAAAACGCATTTGCCGATTTCCAAGAGAATGCAAAGGCCAGGAAAGTGGCCGTATTGCGCACGCCGATGGGGTTTACCCTTGTTGCGACCAAAGATGGGGAAGTTCTCAAGCCTGACAGTTACGAACGTCTGGACGATACAGCAAGGCGCAGGATCGAGCAGGACATCGAAGTGCTTGAAGATCAACTGGCCGACATTCTGAGAGCCATGCCGACCCTTGAAAAAGAGCACCGCAGCCGGGTCGGGCAATTGCACGCCGATATGGCGGAACAGGTGGTTTCAGCCCGCATTGCAACCGTGGATGACAACTTTCGGGCCGTTGCACCGATTGCCCAATACCTTACAGCCGTACACGACGACATGACTGCCAACGCCGAATTGTTTCTTCAGGCCCGCCACAAAAGCTCAGAGAGCCCGTTCCCCGGCGGAATCGTAAAGTATCACCGCGAGCCGATGTTCCAGCGGTATGCTATTAATATCATGGTGTCCCATGACAAAAATCTAAGTAATGGTGCCCCGCTGGAAAAAGAGGTTCTGCCCTCGCTGGGCAACCTGACCGGACGCATTGAACATACGTCGGAAATGGGCGCGCTGCAGACCAATTTCACGCTGATCAAACCTGGCGCGCTGCATCGTGCCAACGGCGGTTATCTGGTGCTGGATGCGCGCCGCCTTCTCAGCGAGCCCTTTGCCTGGGATGCCCTAAAGCGGTGTCTGGACAACCGAGCAATTTCGATCACTTCGGCAGCCGAATTTCTAAGCCTTGTGTCGACGACATCATTGGAACCCGACCCGATCCCTCTGGACGTGCGGATCATACTGATCGGCGATCGTAGGATGTATGCGCTTCTATCAATGTTCGATCCCGATTTTGCCAGACTCTTCAAGGTGCAAGCCGATTTTGAGGATACCGTGGCGCGCAGCCCGCGAACCCTGAAACTGCTGGCACGCCTAGTTGCCACATCCGCCCGGCATGACGGACTGCGCCCGCTGACTGCCAGCG
The DNA here is from genome assembly GCA_003354145.1 of Paracoccaceae bacterium. Taxonomy (GTDB): domain Bacteria; phylum Pseudomonadota; class Alphaproteobacteria; order Rhodobacterales; family Rhodobacteraceae; genus NORP181. The sequence continues at coordinate 6,318 of PIVL01000108.1, read as the reverse complement.
CCGTTGCCCGGCTTCTGGACGAAGCCGTAAGGATGGCAGAAGACACCACGCATTATTCCCTTAAGCTGTCAGCTTTGTCCGACATCATGCGTGAGGCGGATTATTATACAGGCGCCGCAAACCGGACCAATATCAGCCACACCGACATCAACCATGCCGTGACCGAAGCCGAACGGCGGGCTGCACGGATCCGCGACCGCAGCCACGAGATGATCACTCGTAAAACGATCCTGATCGACACCTCAGGCAGCGTGGTCGGTCAGATCAACGGGTTGTCGGTCGTCGATCTTGGCACCAACCGGTTTGGCCAGCCGTCGCGGATCACGGCACGGGTGCGCGTGGGCGCGGGCAAAGTGGTGGATATCGAACGCGAGGTGGAACTGGGAGGCCCGCTGCATTCCAAGGGCGTGCTGATCCTGTCCAGTTATCTTTCTACGCATTACGCGCTGGATATGCCGCTATCGTTGCAGGCCAGCATCGTGTTCGAACAAAGCTATGGCGGGGTCGATGGCGACAGTGCGTCGTCTGCCGAGCTTTATGCGATGCTATCGGCCCTGTCCGGCGTGGCAATTCAGCAAGGGTTGGCCGTGACCGGGTCCGTCAATCAGGCGGGCCAGGTGCAGGCAATCGGCGGCGTGAACGAAAAGATCGAAGGATTCTACAGGATTTGCAAAGCACGCCGCCTGACCGGCAAACAGGGCGTACTGATCCCCAAATCGAACGTCGATCACCTGATGTTGCGCCAGGACGTGGTTGCAGCGGTGGAAAAGGGCAAGTTCCGGATCATTCCCATCGAAACCATAAATCAGGGGATCACGGTTCTGACCGGGAAACCCGCAGGAAAGCGAGACCGCAATGGCGCGTTCCCCGAAGGTTCGGTCAACGCGCTGGTAGAGCAGCAGATGCGCGCCTTTGCAACTCTGCGCCAGAGTTTCGGACGCGACAAAGAACCGGGGCGGCGGGAATGATGACATCGCAACCCGAAACCCCGCCACCAAATCAGATCATCATTGCGGCAAGCTGTTATGCGGATGCGACAGCCGTTATCTCGATGGCAGCCATGCTTGCCCGATGGGCCGGAGCCGATCTGCACGGCATTCTTGTTGAGCAGAACATGGTGCCAGCGACCGAGCGGATGTTCACGACGCGCCTGATCACGCCCGCAGGCGCACAGATCGCGGTCCCGACAATTGCACAGATGCGTCGGTTGCTGGCCGCAGATGCGCGCATCTTCGAAGCGGAACTGGCCAAAATGGCAAGCCTCAGTCGCTGGACGTTTGAGCGTTTGCAAGGCGATCTCATGGCCCGGACGCGTGCCGCTGCGAAGCCGGGCGATATCCTGCTTGTCGGGCATCACGGGTTCCACCGGCACTTGTTCTACCGGCACTTGGGATCTGTCATCCTGATCCACAACCCCGGTCAGGCGCAGCACCGGGCCTTTGACATTGCGACAGAACTGGCGCGCAGCCAGAACGCGCCGCTGTTCATCTGCGCTGCGGCAACAGACCCGGAACAGCGCCACCTTGCGTCCATCGAACTGGAAGCCATGACGCGCCGCGCCGACCTTCCCGAAACTATCGCGCACGTTTTTGGGTCTGCGGCAGAAATCCTGGAGCGGATCAACCGCTCCAGCGCTGTCGCGGTGATCATTGACACCCAAGTCGGCCCTTTTAAAAGCAATGCCGATATGGGGCTTCTTCTCGACGTGGCACGATGCCCTTTGGTGATCGTCAGCTCTGCTGATGCTCCCCTGCCCAACGACCGCCTAAAACCGGAGCCTGACAGCTAAGCAGAAGTTTCTGTCATGCCTTGGCTGGTATCAGCCGGAATTTCGGGCGGCGGTATATCGGGCGCTTCGACAGGTGGCGCGACGGGGATTTCCGGCGCGGGTGTTGCCGGGGGCTCAGGCGACGGTTCAGGCGGGAGTTCGACAGGTGCCGTGGGCGGGCTCTCGGGCGGTGCAGAGGGCTGTTCCGGGTCGCCCCCGGCCTCTCGCGCCATTTTGACGTGTGCCAGAATTGCGCCAACCGGTGGAGATGGCCTGATCCCGCCGCTCGGCAGGCTGGCCAGCCGCGCCTTCGCAGCCTCCCATGTGAATCCCGCCTGTGTGAACCCGGTATCAAACGATGCTGCCCTAGCACACTTGCCCGCAGTTTTTCGGATTACTTCGTAGGCCATGTTCCCTTCCCCCTCTCGCCCTGCAATCAAACAGCGACTTGGATTTTCGGACCAGAGATCATCACGCAACCATGCATACCGAAAATTAGACTCCCTCTGCCCTTGGGTGCTGGCCGCGTTTCAAATACAAATCGAGACAGACCCTGACAGGGTTGCCCTGTCAGCTTGGCCGAAGGTACAGGGCTATGTCTTTGCGCGAGATCAAGGAACCGGGGAGCTGAAATTATTACTGACCAAGGTTGGGGGTAGGTCGATCACGACTACCAGGTTTTGCTGGCCATTGCCATGGTGCCAACACACGCGGGCTTTCTCTTAGGCAGTGATCGAACCCCGTCGCTGATTGACGTGCCACGCAGAACCGGGCGTGATACAAACCCTTGCATAGAACTGACACACCTCACGGAACAACCGATGAAACAAACCGTGCCAACAGCCCATTCCCTTGCCTGTGATGAGTGCCTTCAGGACTTGGACAGCTCAGTAGCAGGGCTTTCTTTGGGCGAGGCAGCACGGCGTCTGGCGCAGCACGGGCCGAACCGGTTGCCTGCTGCGCCCCGCCGTTCGGTGCTGCTGCGGTTTCTGGCTCATTTCCACAATGTACTGATATACGTTCTGATCGGGGCATCCGTCGTCACGGCATCACTTGGCCATTGGATCGATACCGGGGTGATCCTTGCTGTGGTGCTGATCAACGCTGTAATGGGTTTTGTTCAAGAGGGGCGCGCAGAGAACGCGATGGCCGCGATCCGATCGATGCTGGCCCTGCATGCTTCGGTATTTCGGGGCGGCACGCGGTTCAGCATCGATGCAGCAGATCTGGTGCCCGGCGATCTGGTATTGTTGGAACCTGGCGACAAGGTGCCCGCCGATCTGCGGCTGATCGAAGCCAAAGGTCTGCACGCACAGGAAGCCATCCTGACCGGGGAATCGGTGCCGGTGGAAAAGACGACAGGCCCCGTGGCCGAAGATACCGATCTGGGTGACCGCAAGCCGATGGCCTTCAGCGGAACGCTGGTCACTGCAGGTACCGGGCGCGGCGTAGTGACAGCCACCGGGCTGGAAACAGAAATTGGCCGGATCAGCGGCCTTCTCGGCGAGGTCGAGGTTCTGACAACACCCTTGGTCGAACAGATGGGCCGCTTTGCCCGCTGGTTGACGGTGCTGATCCTGCTGATCTCGGCTGCGTTGCTGGTGTTTGGCTATTTCGTCGAACACATCTCATTTTCCGATCAGTTCATGGCCGTGGTGGGTCTGGCGGTGGCTGCCATTCCAGAAGGTCTGCCCGCCGTGCTGACGATCACCTTGTCGGTTGGCGTGCAGGCCATGGCGCGGCGCAATGCCATCATCCGTCACCTGCCCGCAATCGAGACGCTGGGGGCGGTGTCGGTGATCTGCACCGACAAGACCGGCACACTGACCCGCAACGAGATGATGGTGGCGACCGCGCTCACCACCGTCGCGCCGTATCGAGTGACGGGCACGGGGTATGCGCCGGACGGGGACATTCTGCCGACACCTTCACCGGGGATGCTGAACGATCTCGCGCTGGCCGCGCTGCTGTGCAACGAGGCCGCCCTGTCCGAGGTCGAGGGGGTCTGGCATGTGGCAGGTGATCCGATGGAAGGTGCCCTTCTGGCATTTGCGGCCAAGGCGGGGGCCAAACCATCGGGTTGGACCCGACGGGACGAAATCCCATTCGACGCGGAGCATCGCTATATGGCGGTTCTGGTGGACGGTCCGGCGAAGGAACGTCTTGCGCTGATCAAGGGGGCTCCGGAGCAGGTTCTGGCGATGTGTGCCGATCAGGTCGGAACTGGTGGCCACGAACAGCTCGATCCTGGCTTCTGGGCTGATGAGGCCGACCGGATTGCGTCGGAAGGGCAGCGGGTGCTGGCCCTGGCGATGTGCGCCACCGGCGCGGACCAATTGGATGAAGACGATCTGCAAGGGCATCTGACACTGATCGGACTTGTTGGCCTGATCGACCCGCCACGCGCCGAGGCCATCGCTGCGGTGGCTGAATGTCACAGCGCCGGGATAGCGGTCAAGATGATTACCGGCGACCACCCCGGAACAGCGGCTGCCATTGGTCGCCAGATCGGACTGAAGAACCCCGATACCGTGCTAACCGGGGCCGATCTGGATGGTCTGAGCGACGCGAGCATGGCCATTGCGGTGCAGGATACAAACATTTTCGCCCGCACTTCGCCGGAACACAAGCTGCGGCTGGTCATGGCCCTGCAGGCGGACGGCTTAACAGTGGCGATGACCGGCGACGGCGTGAATGACGCGCCCGCTCTGAAACGCGCCGATGCCGGCATCGCCATGGGGGTGAAAGGATCAGAAGCCACCAAGGAGGCCGCTGATCTGGTGTTGGCGGACGACAACTTTGCCTCAATCTCAGCGGCGGTGCGCGAGGGACGGACGGTCCGTGACAATCTGCGCAAGGTGATCAGTTTCGAGCTTCCCACCAGCTTTGGCGAGGCCGGGGCGATCATGGTGGCTTTGCTGCTTGGTTTGGCCATGCCGGTCTCACCGGTCCAGATCCTCTGGATCAATCTGATCACCGGTATCACTTTGGGGCTGGCGCTGGCCTTCGAGCCGACCGAAGAGGGCACCATGCGCCGACCGCCCCGCCCGCGTCACGCGCCATTGCTGACCAGCGCGCTGATCTGGCATATACTTTTGGTAACGATACTGTTCGTGGCTGCGGTGTTCGGACTCTACACTTACGCGCTTGACAAGGGCTATGCTCCTGCCCTTGCACAAACCATGACAATGAACATGCTGGTCGTGCTGGAAATGTTCCACCTATTTTTCATCCGTAACATATTTGGTACCTCGCTGACATGGGCGGCAGTCCGCGGCACGCGGGTTGTATGGATTTGTGTGGCCATCGTGGTTCCGGCACAGTTTGTCGTCACTTACTTGCCAATGGCGCAACAGGTATTCGGCACCCAGCCTGTTCCCTTAGCTGAAGGGGTATTGATTGTGGCCATCGGTTTGGTGTTCTTTGCCATTGTCGAGGTGGAAAAGCAGCTTCGCCTGAGCTTGACCGCCGACAATGGAACATAACCGACGCGCAACCCTGCCCCGAACCGTCGAGAAATACACGCTTTAGTTTGGGAATCCCGAATCCGGTTAAGCTGGATGCACTCTAACTTCTGACAGCGCGCTGTCAGACCGATGCGAACCAGATTCTGCAAGGACAGCGTGACCGCCCCTTGTGGCGCGCCAGGCTGACGCCACCCGGCAAGAGCAGAGTCGCGGTTCAAAGCCACCTGCCCGACTCATGCAAGTTCGCGCTGACACTGCCCCTTGCAGGAAGTCATGATTTGCAACAAGATAACCATATCGCGAAATATTCGCGCCGGTATTTTTGCGCGGCGGACAAACGATCAGGATTCGTGCGATGAAATTCACTATCCGGCAAGGTCTGGACATATCGATCAAAGGCAGCCCGAGGCAGGTTATTGAGGATGGCGCCAGGATTTCTTCGGTTGCGTTGACAGGCAGAGATTTGCGTGGTCTGCGGCCGACGATGCTGGTTCGGGATGGCGAAAGGGTCGCTGTTGGCCAGCCATTGTTTCACGATCGGGTTGATGCGAAGGTAATGTTTACATCGCCCGCTGCGGGAATTGTTTCACGGATAGATCGCAGTCGCCGCAGTGGTTTTGAAACGCTTGAAATCCAATGCGATGGAGACGAAGCATTCACATTCAGTACTTCCGCCAACATACGGGAAATATTGCAAAAATCCGGATTGTGGACAACGCTTACCGCCCGCCCATTTGGCAATATCCCGGCCTCGCAGTCAAAGGCAGATGCAATTCTGGTCACTGCCATTGATACCAATCCTCTGGCTCCGGATCCAGCTGTGGTTGTCCAGTCTGCCGGGGCGGAGTTTGAGCTTGGGCTAGAAAAACTGGCCTCACTTGCCGAGGGACCGACGATTGTCTGCCAGGCTCCCGGACCGCCGATTGCCCCCCAAAAGAACGACGCCATCGTTTTCGCGGAATTTCGCGGCAAGCACCCCGCCGGTTTGTCTGGAACGCATCTTGACCGGCTTGGATTGTGTGGCAAACCGGTGTGGCAGATCGGATATCAGGATGTTATCGCCATAGGCCGTCTGTTCCTGAC
>PIVL01000912.1 GCA_003354145.1 Paracoccaceae bacterium | reverse complement strand
GTGTCTCTGTGTGTCTCTGTGTGTCTCCGTGTGTCTCTGTGTGTCTCTGTGTGTCTCTGTGTGTCTCTGTGTGTCTATGTGTGTCTCTGTGTCTCTCTGTGTCTCTCTGTGTGTCTCTGTGTGTCTCTGTGTGTCTCTGTGTGTCTCTGTGTGTCTCTGTGTGTCTCTGTGAGTCTCTGTGTGTCTCTGTGTGTCTCTGTGTTTCTCTGTGTGTCTCTGTGTGTCTCTGTGTGTCTCTGTGTGTCTCTGTGTGGCTCTGCATGAAACAGAACATTGCAAAGCAACAGCCTGGCGAAAACAAATTCGACGAAGAAGCGACTCAGTTGCCACAGCAAAACACAATGTATGCCACAAGCGAGCCTCCATGCAGCAAACACTGCGCGTGATCGTTCCCACTGCAACGCATATTTTCTGCGGCTGTAAAACAAACTGCAGCGCCGCAAACGCGGTTCTCCATCGAATTGCGCGAGCCCTGCGCGCGCTAATCGATTTAGTCGGGATGCTGCGGCTGTGGCTTCCCAGCCAGACACATCCAGTCGGGTCCTTGCAACACACTGCAGCAGGCAAACTGCGACAGCCAAAACAGATCCCACATCGTTTTAACGTTGAGCAACATTCGCCCCGCGTTCTGGGGACCATTTCTGGGGTCAGAAAGCGGCCCCAAAACACGACCAACATAACCGGAACTAACAGTAAGAACAAGCTGAAATATTCGTGAAGAGACATGCTTGTTTGATCGTGTCAAGTACGGGCTCACGA
>PIVL01000107.1 GCA_003354145.1 Paracoccaceae bacterium | reverse complement strand
CGGCCCCGCGAAAATGACCTCGGACAAGCTGCGAGCGATCACCACGCTGCGACAATATCTGCCGCAACAGGCAAAAGAATTGACGCGGTTGGAACGTCGGCTCTTGTGGAAACTGCGGACTGCTCACTTTTCTCCACACGCTTTCACTATCCTGAAGCGGTTAAATGAGCTCACCAGATCGCGTCCGCATTGAGACCTTTGGCTCTCTGATACTGCACCTGCCACCATGGGCATTTGCTGGCCAAGTGTTCCATGTGTTCCGGGCGGGGCAGCAGATTTTGCCCAAGGGATCAACGGCAACAGAAGGATATCTGGGCTCAGCTCACTTAGGAGGCGCGGATGTAGCGAAGCCCCTTTTCAACCGTACTCACCTTCTCTATACAACGGGAAGTATGACGTTGGGGATAAACCTGACGCATTGACGATACTGTCATACCGTTCTCGATTGATCACGTGGCCACAAAAATAGCTCCAACGAGTATTGGTCGCCCAACTTTTCTTATAATAGCTCAACCCATCCAACTTGCCTTTCGAAGAGCCCAGACCCCCGCCTAGATTGAGCCAATGAGCACGGTCGGCGAAATATGCTATCGAAAACTGATCCATAGCACCCGTTACCCCCAAACGGTAACCCTCTGACGTCGTAGTGCTGAGGTGAGAATGAACTATGTCGCCATCAATGAAATACATTTGCGCCCCGACAATATCTTCGTGATGCTTGGCCTGCAGCACCACCACGCCTGGAACCGCAAGTTGTTTCATGAACGCACTCCTGGAGAATGCCCTCAATCCGAAAATCCTGTGGCGCTGCACCAATTGCGACCAGAGGAAAATCCATTCGTCGAGCCAATGTGCAGGGTCGGAAACGACCTCAACGTCCACTTTCCTAAGGGACCTCCGGGCATTCTTACGGCGAGACTTGCTACCAATCTCATCAATCGGCAAGCGCAGGTCTATCACATAGTGCTCCTTCCACCGTCTCACGGAACCATTAAAGCACTCGTTGAGCAATGCCTCATCGTAGTCACCAAATGGGTCAGTTGCCAGAGCGACACTAACCAGATTTGGATCAAGTTCCTGAATATCCTGCGAAATCATCGACCAGTCACGGCATGAGAGATATGGATAAGCACCCATCGCATCGCAGTCAGAAAAGCCGGGAATTGGCCGCTTAACAAGCCACCCTCCAGACCGTGGAAGTAGCAATGGCTGTCCCCACTCGTTCAATGACTGTGCGTATACCGGGTCGGAATACCCAACTTTTGGTGCGCTATTTACCCTTGCAACTCGTGTCCAGTGGCTTGTTTCTGAAGATTGCCGTTCAGCCACTTTGAACCTGCCTTTCTTGCATAAAATTTTATCGTAAAAGTTCTTGTCGAAAATAGACATCTGGTTTGGCTGTTTCAGCTTCACTTTATCATATTACACTGGATTTTAATAGTAACCAACAGCCCCGACGCCCCTCATAAAAACCAGATTCTGTGTGGATACTAGTCATCGGTTCCGGATTGGGTAAACCCGCCGGGCGCGGAGCCCCCAAAAAAAATGCTCAAGCGTTCATATCAGCAAGTATTGGCTAGCAAACCATATGCCTAAGTCATTCGGATTAGGGGTCTACGCTAGGGGATACGCCCTAATCATATCTTGTCGGATACGTGCTCAGGCATGCACAATACGCAGGTCTCTTAAATTTTTCACAAGTTTATTAAGTTAATATTAATATGGGGCAATCTGTTTTGAAACGCAAAAAGGAACGTTCTGCTAATTTTAGGTCGATGCATTTTGCTCGACCCAGAAGAACGAGCACGAGTTCACGTACCGCGCCAGACATTGCCAACGAGCTTTTTCGCCCGTCCGGCAAGTTACAAGGCAAGGTGCCAAGCGCACCAATTGAAGCCCAGGTCGTCGGCTGGCCCCTATTGGATCGCTCCAATCCTCTGGCCTGCCCTGTGGGCGGTCGTGCCAAGCGTGCGGCGGACCTGATGATCGCGGTGACAGCGATCCTCATATTGCTGCCCGTGATGATTACCACCGCCGCAATTATCGCTTTGACCAGCGGTGGAAATCCAATATTTTCCCACAAGAGAGTGGGTTACCGCGGGCATTTTTTTCCGTGTTACAAATTCCAAACAATGGTTCCCGACGCACAGAATGCACTAACCAAGTATCTCGCAGACAACCCGGTGGCCGCACAGGAATGGGAAAAAAGGCACAAACTGCGCCATGACCCACGTGTGACGCGCCTGGGTCTGATCATGAGAAAATTCAGCTTGGATGAATTACCGCAGCTGTTCAATGTGCTGTTCGGCGACATGAGTTGCGTCGGTCCGCGTCCCGTTACCTTTGAGGAACTGGGTCACTACGGTGCAAAAGTCGGCCATTATCTGTCCGCTCGCCCCGGTATTACTGGGCTGTGGCAGGTGAACGGGCGCAGCGACACGGACTTTCCTGCCCGCGTGGCCCTCGACGAGCGCTATGTCCAGAATTGGAGCCTGGCAGGTGACATCTCGATTCTGGCGAAAACACCGGCTGCAGTTCTGCGAATTATGGAAGCTCATTAAGTGACTTATTTCAAAGACGGAAAGGCACTTTTGGAAGTGCTGGTAGTTTTGATTAAAAAAAGTAATACTGACACTACGGGAATGACGCCAAGGTCCGGTGTTTTGAACGAATAGGGGTATGGCCGATTCATCTGCCAGCGCAACGAGCCATTGCTGCAAACAACCCCACCCATTCGTCAAAAGCTGTATCCAATGGAGTTAAAATACCGGAGGTGTTTGACGAATGAAACCAAATTCTATTTGGCAAAATCTTTTTAAGTTGACGTGCACATTTTTGCTCGTGTTCCTTTCGCCCACGTTCGGTCGTGCTGAGGAGTATTTACTTCAGCCCGGCGATATTCTTTCGTTCAAGATCATCGGTCCTGTGGAACTAGAGCAAACCGTGCCGATCGAGATGGACGGTACGGCATGGTTCCCGATCATCGGAGAAGTACAGGCGGCAGAAACGACTCTGAGGCAAATACGCGAACGGGTGGCCGATGCCTACTCGGTAACCAGCTTTCCAGTTACCTTAGGTACTGAAAATTTACCCCAGCTCATCCTATCGAGCCAGGTTTACGTTGGCATTTCGAGTTACAGGCCGATATACATCGCCGGCGATCTTCCAACGCCACTCATTATCGATTTTCAGCCCGGTATGACGCTGCGAAAAGCTGTAGTTCTAGCCAGTGTAGGCAGCAGCACCAGTAGCACCGCGATCATCGTCATGGAACAGGAAGAGGCGCAGATGTTGAACCTCGCCCGCGCCTATGCACGGATCTGGAGCCTTAAGACGCTGCTGGGGACAGACACGCCGCAGGACTATGAAAATATTTTCGTCACTGATTCCGACCAAATCAAACAGATCGTCGAGTTGGAAAGATCTCTGATCTCCGCCAGGACCGAGGATTTTGAACGCCAGAAACGCACAGTAGCCAACAATATCAAGCGTGCCAGGATGCGGCTCGCGGCACTCATCAAACAGAAAGCTAACGAAGAAGAGGGCTTGCGGCTTGATGAAGAGGCCGTTGCGGATTTGCGGGCACTGGCGGTCAAGGGTTTGGCCGTCTCAGCACGGGTAGCCGAGACCCGGCGTGCCGCCATTTCAAGCGCCGGCAGCGTTCTCCAACTTGACACGACGATTGAGGAAGTGCGAACCGAGCTTGCCTTTCTGCAGGCCGAAGCCGAGTCGATCCAGAGCAGTGCGCAAAGTCAGGCTTGGACAGAATTGTCCGAGGTGATTGGTGACGTGCACACGAGGCGCGCCGATATGGCCTCGCTGCGTGCGACCAACGCGGCGAGTACGCTTACCCGGTCTCGTGTCATGGCTGTGATCACCCGGCGCGGGAAAAAATCGCTACCAATCGATATGGCCTCTGCCGATCAGCACCTCTATCCGGGCGATCTGGTCGAAATCCTAATCACATCGTCCGTATCGCAGTAAAGTCCAAGGCGTCGCAATGCTAGAAATGATAAATGCAAGAAACCGGTTTCAGGAAGGGTAAGTAGAAATGAATGATACCGGACGCGAGCTGCTAGATGCAGGATGGGAAGTACAGGAGGATACTGTTGGACTGTCTTACCTGTTCGGAGTGCTCCGCAGGCAATTCTTTGTCCTCTTTCTGACACCGATGATCTTTCTCATGGCCGGACTGGCATATCTCGTGACTGCGGAACCTCTTTTCACAGCTACCGCCACTTTGTACGTTCGATTGGATCAGTCAGGGCAGACCGACGATCTCTCCCAACTCAACACCCATGCCGAGTTGTTGCAGACGGGGCGGATCACCTCGTTGGTGATCGACGAACTGGGCCTGGCTGAAATCTTCAAGCCGACGACGGGCCGACTGAGACAAGCCATTGGTGATGCCCGCAGGTGGCTGGAACTTGAGACAGGCGACAGTTGGAAGGTGGCAGATCGCCAGCCGCTTCTGATTAGCCAGGTGCAAGATGGACTAAGCGTTGAGCGGGTCGGAAATTCGACGATGATTAACATCGACTACACATCTCCTGAAAGGGCGCTTTCGGTGGATATTGCGAATACCTTTGCGGCGATTTACGTCAAGGATGTGGTAGGCGAGAGCGACAGATTGATCACGCAGCGCAAAGCTGCTCTGCAAGATAGGGCCGAACAAGTGCGTATTCTGGCGTTATCGGCCCAGAACACGGCACGCAAACTCATATCTCAAAGCAACTACATCGTCACCAGCGCCAAGGGCCTGGATGACCGCATAGCAGCGTTTCACCAGCAGCTTTCAGACAGCAGCGCAAACGAGGCGGAAGTCAGGGCAAGAATTTCGCTGATCTCGCAAGCCAGCGGCGTCGATTCGCTACCGGCGTCGGCGCTTCAAGAAGACGAGACGCTCAAATTGTATAGCGTCATGTTGAGCGCGTCCAAAAAGCTCGAGCTTTATAGGCAGCAGAGCGGCGTGTCTACGGATACGCTGGAAAGGCTCGAAGAGAGCATAGAGGGGATGCGAGCCTCGCTCGAGCGTGCCGTCCGCCACATCCGCGACGACCTCGAACTTGAGCTTGCGGTCATCGCCGCTCGCAATTTGGCAATCCAACGGGACCTGAACGCGATACAGGAATACGGCGGCAGCACCGAATGGGCGAATCTGCTCAAAGCGCAACGAGAGGCCGAGACATTTGAACGGATTTATCAACAGAACCTGGATGAACTGGAAAACGTGCACCGAAGCGATGCCTCGCACGCTATCAAACTGGTATCCAAAGCTCTTCCGCCGGTCAGTCCCAGCTTTCCGAAGTACAAGGTCATGCTTGTTCTGATCGTGACATTCGGTATCCTGGTCGGCGCAGCGCTGGCAATGGCCCGGGAATGGGCGTCGCGGTCTGCGCAGAGACCAGGACAATTTGTACGCACCCGTTTGCGCCTGCGTCAATGAACACAATCGCACCCGGCGTGCCGTCCCTCGACCACGAGGTCCGGATTCCATATGTTCTTGGGTGCGCCTTCATGACATTGATCTGCTTTCCGGCGCTGGTAGGCCTTCCCGGCGGAATGTCAATCGCGAACGTCATTATGTTCGCAGGGTTTCCGTTTTGGTTCGCCGCCACCGTCAAGCGAAAAGCCCTTGTTCTGGACAGGACTGCCAAATTCGGGGTCGGAATCGTGATGAGCTGTCTGGCATTTCTGCTCGTCTGGGCATTCGTGTCGGTGCTGGACTCGAGTATGCCGGACAGGGCTGGCCGGACGCTCGTTACGCTCATTTCTGGATTTGCGATATTCTTTTTGGTTGTTGGGACGGTCACCCGCAAACGGCTGTACACTTTCGTGGACGTTCTTTGCCTGACACTGGCATTCACCTGCCTCATCAGCTTCGCAGCATACTTTGAACCGACCCTGGGGAGCATGATCTTCTATGGCACTGATCGCGCGTATGGTTTCTTCAAACACCCCAACCAGTTCGCCATTCCGATATCGACGCTTCTGCCGGTTGCAACCGCCGGACTTCTTGGACAACAAGGTCGGCGAGTGATCTGGGCCACCTGCCTGGGCGCGCTTCTTCTGGGCCTTATCTTGACCGGGTCGAAAACAAACCTGTTGATCTCGTCTGGAACCTTGGTTGTCATCTGTTTCTCCTACCCGGCAATCGTCTATACGGGGCCGCAGCGCCTTTTCATGATGGCACTGAGCGCCCTCGCAACCTGCGCGCTACTGATTGTGAACTTTGTCCTTCTGCAAGCATTCAATCCCCGTGCCCTGCGCCTTTTTCAAAAGCTGGCCTCGGACGACGAAGAGTTGCAATCGCTGGTGGCACGGAGCGAGCTATGGCGCCTGAGCCTCGAAAATTTCCAAAACGATCCGATCTTCGGTCAGGGGGCGGGTCATCCTCTCAACCCCTTTTATGCCGGAAAGGCGGTGACACACAGCCATAACGTCCTGCTTGACTACCTTCGGACGTTGGGTGCACCCGGTTTTGCCGTGCTTTCGGTTATGATCCTGACAGTCTTTTGCCTTTCGATCAGTTCGATCCGGTTGGCGTTCAGTGCGCATGGCGCCAGCAACCGGGATCGGATCCTGTGCATCGGGTTGGCGATGGCCCCGCTGGCCTACGTCGCCGCCAACTTATCAAGCGATTCGATGGGACCCTCAACAAGCCCGTTCTTCTGGACGGTTCTCTTTCTGGGCTTGGCGGCGCGACTTTTAATGCGGAAGGAATAAGTCGCGCAAACGGCGTGGGTTGTTGTGGCCTAATGGGTGACAACTTCTTACAGGCCCAATTATGCCACGCCAGATCGTCGTCGCGTACCACCGGCAATTTCGCGATAGACTGCAAGAGTCTCCGAGGCCATCAGCCCGCTATCCCAGCGTCCCAAATCCGTGCCAAGTGCGCCGCTGGCGAGCTGCGCCCGGGCCGCCGGATCGGCCAAAAGCTCTGAGAGTGCCCTGACCAGCGCGGCCCAGTCTCCATGTGGCACGATCACCCCAGACTGTCCGTTCCGGATGATCTCATCAATACCGGGCAAGCGAAACAGAACGGTTGGACGGCCACCGGCGAGGAATTGCAAAACCGATCGCGGCAGACCCTCACGGTCCGAGCAGTGTACGCAGACATCGCTCAGCGCAATTAACCTGTCTGGATCTTCCCGGTAGCCCAGAAGGCGAACCTGTTTCTGCAAGCCCATCTCCGCAATCTTCGCCGCGATCTGCTCTCGCATGTGACCTTCGCCTGCGAAAATGATTTTGGCACGGGGAAATCTGTCAAGAGCCGGTTGCAGATTGTCGAGTAGGCTTAGGTGGTTTTTGCGCGGCTCAAGCGCGGACAACATCAAAACCACAGGGGGTTTGTCTTCGCCTTCATCCAGTTCCAGAATCTCTCGCCAGTCGTCGGGCGGCACGGCTTCGGCAAATCGCCGCAGATCAAAGCCTGACCGCACAACATAGTGCGGGCGATCCACGCCCACCCCGTGTTCAAGGCAAGCGTCTTTCATCCCCTCGCTGACATGGATGAATGCGTCGGTCATCCGCGCCGCTGCGCGTTCCGCAGCAAGATACGCGGCTTTCTTGGTACCGGATTCCCCTAGAAATGACAGGATATGGACGCCATGGACAACCAGTGGAACACCGGCTGCCGCTGCCGCGAACCGGCCGACTATTCCGGCCTTGGATTGATGCGTATGTACCACATCCGGCGACAGACGCTTAAGCACGCTCCTGATCTGCAAGAATGCTGACGCGTCCCGAATGGGCCGAACTTCGCGCGTCAGGGCAGGCACCGTGATGAAACGGAGTTCGGGCAGTGCGTGCCTGTGCTGCTCTGGCGCAGAATCGTGGCCATATAGCAAAAAAACCTCGTGACCTTGCTCGATTTGTCCCGCGCAGGTCAGCAGCGTGTTCTCCTCCGAGCCGGCGCGTAGCAATCGAGTCAGAATATGGACAATCCTCATGGATTTTTGTCCTCCCTCGCTGCGAATACTGTCAGGCTCGCGTGAATTTGACCCGAAACCTGCGTTCCTCTTACGACATCCGCCTTTTCTAATATTGCCCACCAAAGGCTGTGCGATCACAGCGCGACGGTTTCGCCACCGTATCGTCTGCGAAACGAACAGCGCGAAAGTGGCAATCGATCCAATTCTGCCTGGCTTCCTGCCAAGCCAATCGCGCCGCCTCTCCCTGAAGGACGCGAAAGCATGATGGCGGCTTTGCAAGCTTATCCGGCCAAGCCTTGTCGGAGGTAAACAAGAACAAGTTGTTCCTGCAATCTTCAATCTTGCTCAATGAGGCACTGAGCGCGGTCGGGTTAATCATTTCCTCGCCGCTGATGGCGATAACGCTGTCATGTATCACCAACGACGGTGACGTGGCGTTGCCCTTCACTGGAAAGCCCTGCCGCACCACCCCCCTGTAAAGATACGGCTGAAGGCGCATCAGGACACCCGCCAACGTTACTATCGTTGCCGAGTTGTCTGGTGCAGCGTCATCTGGCGACCGCATACTGATCACCGAGAAGCACCCGTCAAACAGCGAGTCCTTGATCATCCCGGCAAGCAGAAAGTCGTTCTCGATGCAGTCGTCGCGCACGTCGCTGAGCCAGACCCGATCCACACGAAAAAAAGCCGAGGCGCGGGCAAAGCGGATTCCGTCCCAAACCCTCCGGGCCCGCAGCCCTTCGACACTGCCATAGGGGCTGTCCCACAACCCGACCGCTGTGCTATTGCAGTAGGTGTGAACCCATTCCGAAGACTGCGGAACTTCTCCATCAAAGCGCCCGCCAAGCAGAACAACCGCTTTGCTGTCATATACCCTCAGGGGATAGGTGTTTATCGGAAGCGGCCCCGTCTCGCAGTCAGATAATTCGTCTGGGTTAGAATTGCCGCTGTTGGCCACCCGGAAATCGCTGTTTCTCATGTCAATCAGGGACCCGGGATCAATTTCGCGGGCGACGAATTTCCCGTAGGCATGGTTTCCGCCCAGTGCAATTGTTTCCGCCCCAGCGGCCGTTGCCCAGATAAATACAAGAAGCCAACAAAGCCAGCGGACACGACCGATACCAGCAGGCAAAATACCACAAGCCCGCAAAGCAATCTTGAAATTGCGTCGCTCTTGTTCTTTCAATCGTACATGCGGCCGACTAGTGCACTGCATGCGCTTTGTTCAGCTTAAACGCCGCTTCTGTCCTGTTGATGACTTCCAGCTTCTTCAGAATGTTACGAACATGTACCTTCACCGTGTTTTCACACATGCCCAGTTCAAAGGCGATCACCTTGTTTGGCTTGCCCTGGCGCAAAGCTTCGGCAACGGCGGATTGGCGCAACGTCAATAATTCGCTGCAAGGTTCGTCGACTGGAGTCTTTTTCGCAATCGTTTGGCTCAATTTTTTCAGCTCTTGGCCTGTCATTAGGAAGCCTCCGGACGCGGCTGTCTTAATCGCGTCGCCGATGGCTCTCAATCCAATACTAGCGGGGATGTAGCCATTGACACCGCAATCCAGTACTGCGGCCATCTGATCAATGTTTTCGCAGTCTGAAAGCACCACCACCGGAATCGGTGCAGCCTCTTTCACAAGCCGCCGAATAGAGGCTTGAGTTTTCGTCTCGAGCATCTCGTTCTGAGTGAAGCGCAGAATGATTGCGTCCGGACTTAGTTCAAAAAGATTACCATCAAGGTAACTTTCAACTGAATCGCATCCGACCAGTTTAACGCCAGGGTTGAGCTGCCCGATACTATGGGCAAGGCATTCCTGCCAGAGCCGCTGTCCTTCTATGATGACGAAGCGTGTTTCACGTTGCGAACTCGCACTTTGGCTTGTCCTTTTAAGAGCTCCATTCCAATCTTTTGAAAAAGGCAACGTGGTTGGAGCCAAATTTTGAGTATCAAAGGTATTATCTCTCATAGCATTATCCCCCTAACTAATAAAAAAACTGCGCAGTAAATTCCGATCTGGTTAGCAATAGTGATTCTTCAACGGTAAAATCCGAGAAGACTTTTCGTGTCATTATAGCACATAATGATTAAAAACGTCCACAATTCAAACAAATAGTGACCCGCGGAATATTGAGCTACACCCAATTGCTGGACAGTATCCAGGTAAATAAGGATGCTATTCGCTCCTGCTGACCGGGCTTGGAGGTGCTGTCATGCGTGGATTTCCGCGCGCTTTTCCCTCAATGGATCCAAGGCACCGGGTTTTGACCGTGCCGATCCACACGTCAGGTTCGCACGTCAGTACGTATGACGGATCAGATCACTCAGGATACATGTTCGCCTTCATAGCCCGACCAGCGTCGGTGAAAGATGGCGCAGGACTGCGACATTGGAGAGCTTCAGGTTCTTGAAGGCATGGCGCTCAAATGTGCTGCGTATTCCCAAGGGCGGTACATCATGGCTGCGCAATCAGCCTTGAAAAAATGGCGATTCTTCCAGATGTGTAACGGCGGCTTAGATACAG
This sequence comes from Paracoccaceae bacterium, assembly GCA_003354145.1. Taxonomy (GTDB): domain Bacteria; phylum Pseudomonadota; class Alphaproteobacteria; order Rhodobacterales; family Rhodobacteraceae; genus NORP181. Next base: position 2,669 of record PIVL01000107.1, on the reverse strand, counting down.
ATTACAGGGCTCTAGCAGGGTGAAATTGCCCCCCACAATGACTGACCATATTGTCCCTTAGTCGGATTATTCGGCTAAGTCATTGAAACTAATGGTACCACCTCCCCGGCTCGAACGGGGGACCTCCTGATCCACAATCAGGCGCTCTAACCTACTGAGCTAAGGCGGCACTGTGGTGCGATTTAGACAACACCCATTGTGATTGCAAGGGCCTTATAGGTCAACCCGCCAGCTTTGTTCAATCAAATCGACTCCAAATGAATGCACGGGTTTGCTCTCAACCAGCTCCCAGCCAAATGCAGCGTATAGCGCACAGGCAGCTTTGTGGCTTTCATGGGTCCACAATACCATGTCCCGATACCCACTGTCGCGGGCGAAATCCATGCAAGTCTGCAACAAATGTTTACCCAACCCTTTGCCACGTACCGCAGGGGTCAGCAAAAACATCCGCAGTTTGGCGGACTTCCCTTCGGCGGCCACACAGAAAATGCTCCCCAGACGCTGACCATCCTGCATCGCAACCCAACCGCGTTCGCGCATCGGGTCGTGATCAGCGATGAAATCTGCAAGAATGCCTGCGACCAGAGGCCCAAACGTATCGTCAAAGCCCTCTTCGGCGGCATATAAATCACCGTGTTGAACCACAAGCCAAGGCACGTCCGCGGATTCGAATCGGCGTAAAGTAATGTTGCTCATACCCTATCAAACCCATAATCTCGCTTGATTTTCAAGCACCTGCGCGATAGTAAAAAACGCCTGAACCACGGAGGCGGACATGAGCATCAACACCGAACGCGATCTTGAAGCAAATCTTCAGATCGGCCCGACTGACAACAACATGGTCAGAATTTTCATCGAGGCCAAAGGCATTGAAATCCCTATGGATTTTGATCCTGACGAAGCCGACGAGATTGCCGAGGAAATACGTGCAGCAGCAAGTGCTGTGCGCAGCATGTCCTCAAAGCGCGGCTAAAAGCGTTAAGTGAACACCTGCCCCGGCCCAATCAATTCAAAACCAGTGATCTCAAACTCATAAAGCGCGCTGCCATCAGGTTTTTCGGCTCGTGCGATCAGTTTGCCTTCGGGATTGTGAAACACCGCATGGGCGGTGTGCAGGGCGCGATAGCACCAATCCCCGTCCGGGTAATAGTATTTAATCATCCTGATTGCCTTTCTCTTGATCCAATAGTGTCGCAATGCCGGGGTCACGCAGCGCATGTAGGCGCCGGGCTGCGTGGGTGGCGAATTTCTGTACCATGACCTTGCGTCGTGGCGCAGCCAGTTTGTCTTCGGGCGCCATGCGGATGATTTCGGCATCATAGGCATCGGCAATGATCAATCCGGTGCCATCGGGCAGTAAATCGGTGGGAAACTCCATGTCCACGGCCCAGAAATAGCGGTCACACCATTCCAGATAGCCCTGCCATTTATTGTCCGACTGAAAATCCGCACGGCTGGATTTGCATTCGATTACCCAGATTTCACCCTTGGGACCAAGCCCCATAACATCAACACGCAATCCGCGGGATGGCACGAATTCCTCAATAGAAACAAAGCCATGACTGCGTAAATGCCGCGATACACCGCGCGCGAGTTTTTGTCCGGGTTGCATATCTTTCATCACAAGCACCAGCGTGAACAATACGTGAACAAAAAGCAAGACAGAAATTGCCCCTTGACGTGACACCAAAAGGTTTCATATATAAATAATACCAATAAGTATCATAAGCGAGGAGACATGACCGACCACCTTCAACCAACCTTTCGCGCCCTGGCCGACCCAACGCGCCGCGCGATCCTGCACATGCTGGGCGAGCGTGACATGACAATTGCCCAGGTCTCCGATCAGTTCGACATGACCCGTGCGGCTGTCAAAAAGCACCTGACCGTCCTGAAAGAGGGCGATCTGATCGCGGTCCGTACCAAAGGACGCGAGCGCATTAACACCCTGAATGCAGCAGGCATGAAACCTGTAACTGACTGGCTGAAATTCTTTGACCAGTTCTGGGATGAAAAACTGGCCGATCTTAAAGACGCCATTGAAAACAAGGACACTCCAAATGCCTGACACCGTGATACAAAAATCCATTTTCCTGAAAGCTTCGCCCGATCAGGTCTGGGACTATCTGACCAAGCCGGACAAGTTGGCAATCTGGTTTCATAAACCCAATTCCACACTGAAAGAGGGCGAAGGGCTGGAAATGTTTGGCACTGAAAGCGGTGATAAACTGATGTGGGGCAAGGTTAATGTGGCCCGCAAACCCGTATATCTTGAATACACGTTCACTATCAAACCGATGGGGGATGCAACCAGTGTGGTGAAATGGACCCTTGATGAGGTTCCCGGAGGCACGCGCCTGTCTCTGGAGCATTCCGGTCTGCCACAAGGCGCCGAGGCCTTTGGTCTGACGCTGGCGCTAGACAAAGGCTGGGACGATCATATTGCCCGGATGCGTGCTTCGTTGCACGAATAAGCAGCTAACCGCCCTTGTCGCCCCCGCCGCGCGCGCTTATGTGTTGGGCGTGGCGGGCTCTGCCCTGCTTGTGAACGGTAGCATTCCAGTGGCCTTACGCAAATCCGAGGGAGCTGGCTCTGTTTGGATCCTGGTCTAATTACCTGGCACCCACCTGTACTTACAGGTCCTCGGGAATCAAAACCACACGGTTGA
>PIVL01000106.1 GCA_003354145.1 Paracoccaceae bacterium | reverse complement strand
CGAAAAACGCAAGTTGTGTGTTCCGGATATTTTGCAGTTGAAGTAAGCCAATGTGTAAGATCGCTTTGCGGAAGCCACAAAGCGGATCTTCAGGAAAATCGGTAGGCTGGCATCCATTCGCTTGCAAGGCGTTTTCAATTCGACGAAATGCGACAGTTCGAGTAGACCCTAAAGAAACATGAGGGTATTTCGCGAGTAGGAGAATCGCGAACCGACAGCTGGTTAGGCATCAAGAGAAAAGGAGAGTTTTCATGAAGATATTTAGATCGAAATCCGCAAAACAGGAAATATCCCAATTGGAATTGACTCCCTCAAACGAGCCTGGAGCCAAATCTGGACTGGCCTTTGTAGCAATTGTAAAAGATGAAGCCGATGCTATTATTGAGTGGATTCAATTCCATCTTGCTGCGGGCGTCGACCACTTTTTCTTTTATGATGATGGTTCTACTGATGAAACAGTTACAAATATTCGTAAAACCTTATCCATGGATAAGTATACATTAACTCCCTGGAAACAGAGGCTAAAGGACGCGAAGAGTCCAAAGACGATTCACAATCAGCCTTTGGCCTATGCCCACGCTGTTTCTAATTACGGTGCGAGTTACCGCTGGATGGGATTTTTTGATATAGACGAGTTTCTATTCCCTGTAGATGCAGATAGTATTTGTGAAGTATTGGATGATTTGAAATTTGCTGACACAATTTTGATCCCATGGACCATGTTTGGGCGCAATGGCCATGAAATCACACCAAAAACAATCATTCCAAATTTTACCGAAAGGATGCGAGACCCCTTTGCGTCTACAGTAAGTGGATTAATGAATTTTAAATGCCTAGTTAACCCGAGCGTGGTAACCAAGGTCTATAATCACGGCTTTGAAACAAACGGAAATCAAACATTATACAATACTGCTGGAGTAAGGTTCACGTTTGGTCAGCATCAAAATTCAAATTTCCAATCTAATTCAAAATTGCAACTAAATCACTACTATGCTAAATCCGATGAGCAGATGGCCCAAAAAATCGCCAAAGGATCAATCGGGTTTTCAAAATTTACTGCGAGTTTCAAGACGGTTGACAGCAGATCGCGTATGCTAACACGAAGGGTTCGAGAAATTGAGCGTGATGTTGTTACTGACGTCGGGATACAGACTTATTGTGAGAGAATTGGCTTTGGGTCGCAAACCACCGCAAAAGAATAATCTTTGGGAATGACATGTCGAATATAGCAAAAACAGGCCATCAATATTCGGGCACGCGATAAGATCTTCACAGTTTTCAGGGTTGACCGACCCGCCATAAAGGCAAGGGACAGTGTGACCCAGAACGTCCTTTGCCACGGCTATGATCTCGGCTTGCCGGTCATCAGCATAGTCGGATGTGGCTGGAATTCCATTTTCGCCGATGGCCCAGACGGGTTCATAGGCAAGCAGGATTTCGGCGTCTTTCTGATCGCCGTTCAACTGCCCCAGAGCGGCACGCACCTGTGTTTCCTGAACTTCGCGGGCACGTCCGGCATTGCGTTCGTCCCGCGTTTCGCCAATGCAGATAAAGGGATCATTCCGTAGCGTACTGCCGCTTTGGTTTTCAAACCAACGGTGTCGTTTGTTTCGCCGAAATGTTCACGCCGCTCGGAATGGCCAAGCTCGACGATGTCAGCACCGCAATCTTTGACCATCAAAGGTGAAACCTCACCAGTCCACGCTCCTTGGTCGGCCCAATGCATGTTTTGCACACCAACTCTGACGGACGTGTTGGCCAGAACCTCTTTGACCTGACGCACCATCGTGAAGGGTGGTATGACAAAACGCTGAATGCGAGGGTCGCTATCGGCATCGGCGTCTCGCATCGCCGCGGCGAACTTCATCGCACCGGCCAGCGTCTTGTTCATCTTCCAGCTGGTGCCAATCCACGAGGTACTGGCCGACATTTCAAGAATTCCTTTGTGGCCGTCTTTCAACTGGTATATTAAGCACGAATATTTAGGCAACCCCAGACAGAACACGGCAAATAACAGCACAAAAACCCGAGATCTCGGGCAAAGGCGTTGCATTCCGTCTGGTCCTGCCTAAAACGTAAATCTCGCATGATGAATCCGCAAACTGCCCACTCAGCGCTTGGGGAGTTGTGAATGTGGCACCGGGAAACAGATTGGAAGAAATGAAATGACAAACGCATTGGACCAACTGCGCGGCATGACCGTTGTGGTTGCTGACACCGGCGAAGTTGAAGCGGTAAAGACCTATAAACCCGTCGATTGCACAACCAACCCGTCACTTGTGCTTGGCGCGCTGAAAGATCCGGCATCCGGTGCCTTGATCGCGCGTGAAATCAAAGCAGGACAAGACGCCGGGTTGTCTGCTGAAGGTGTGACAGACGTTCTAACCGTCGCAATCGGTGCTGAATTGACAGCTCTTGTGCCGGGGCGTGTGTCAACCGAAGTTGACGCCTGCCTGTCTTTTGACACTGCGGCCTCGATTGCACGAGCGCAAGATATCATCGCGGAATATGCCAGACGGGGCATCGGCAAAGAGCGTATTCTGATCAAGCTGGCAGCAACATGGGAAGGCATCCGCGCTGCAGAAGCGCTTCAGAAAGAAGGCATCGACTGTAACGTGACGCTGATTTTCTCGCTGGCGCAGGCGATCGCCAGTGCCGACGCCGACGCGTTTCTGATCTCGCCCTTTGTCGGGCGGATTACGGATTGGTACAAAAAGGCCGAAGGCCGCGATTCCTATGAACCTGACGAAGACCCGGGCGTAAAGTCGGTCCGCGAGATTTACGACTATTATAAATCAAATGGGATCGACACCGTGGTCATGGGCGCCTCGTTCCGCAACAGCGGCCAGATCAAGGCGCTGGCGGGTTGTGACAACCTGACGATTGCACCGAAACTGCTGGACGAGCTTGAAAACGACACCGCAGACTTGCCACGTCTTTTGTCGCCTGAAAATGCCAGCGGCAGAGCGCCGATCACCATGGACGAAGCCACATTCCGCTGGGAAATGAACGCTGATCCGATGGCCACTGAAAAGCTTGCTGAAGGTATCCGCAACTTTGACGCTGACCACAAAAAGCTAATTACGCTGGTCGCAGAACGCATGGCCGCCAAATAGCGGGCACCAGCGTCGCGCCCGAGCCAATTGGCGCAAGCATTCCGAGAAAAGTTAAACATTGGGCGGGCCATTCGGTTTAAAGCTATCAAAAGAAATACCGGTTTCCGCTTTGAACTCTTCTTCGTCCCAAAAACCGATCAGGATGCCGGATTCTGACGCATTTTTCTGCCGTTCCAGTACCTTTGGAGTGGCGGTAATGCGGGTATGGTGCCGTGTTGCCCAACTCAAAAGCGCCGCCTCCATCCGTGCACGTACTCTAACGTGGTCTTCAGCCATGCAAGAGCCAAGATTGGTAAACTCTTGCGGATCAGTTTCAAGGTCGAACAGGACAGGCGCGAAGCCCTCGCAGCGGATATATTTCCAGCGCCCGTCGTGGATCATCACAGTGCGCGCGTTCTCTTGGGCGACGTTCAGTGCGCGTGCCATTTCGGACCAGTGATAGTCATGTTCGCTGATCGCGTAGTGACGCGAGAAACCCTTGGTTTTGTGCAGGATCGGGGTCAGATCGCGGCCTTCGATCACATGCGGTTTTGGCGCGCATCCAAGGGCGGACATGAACGTCGGGGCAAGGTCGATCATCTCAACCAACTCATCCGAGACGCTGCCACGGCTCGCGTTCGCCTGCGCCCTTGGATCGGCAATGATCAGCGGCACCTTTGCTGCAACGTCGTGATAAAAATCTTTGTCGCCCATCCAGTGGTCGCCCATGTAATCGCCATGATCAGACGTAAAGGCGATAATGGTGTTTTCTGATAGTCCGGTTTCATCCATCCAGGCAAACAGTCGACCAAGATTGTCGTCAAGTTGCTTGATCAGACCCATATAGGCAGGAATCACGTGTTGCCTTACCTGATCGCGTGAAAAACTACGACAGACCCGTGCGTTCAAATAGGCCTGCATCAGGGGATGGTCGGTTTCGCGCTCGCTGGGCGAGCGGATCGGATCGACGATGTGCTGAGGCCCGTACATGTCGTGATAGGGCGCGGGCACGATATAGGGCCAGTGCGGTTTGATATAGGAAAGGTGGCACATCCAGGGCCGCCCATCGGCCTTGGCCTCGCGCATAAAGTCCATTGCGCGGTTGGTCATATAAGCGGTTTCCGAGTGTTCCTCGGGCACATTCGCAGGAAGGCGCGAATTCTTCAAAAGCCAGGCCGAAAGCAGTTCGTCGTTTTCTCCCAGACCGGAATTTGCGAAATCCTCCCACGGGTTGTCGGACTTGTAACCATGGCTGACCAGATAGTCGTCATAGGCGGACCATTGTTGCCTTGGGCTGTCGGGGTGAAGCCCATCATCGCGCTCAAAAACCTCAAATCCGCATTCCGAAGCGCGCGCACCGATCACACTTTTCGGGTCAATGCCAAGCCAGGCCATGCCTTCAAGATCGGCGGCCATATGGGTCTTGCCCACAAGGACCGCCCGCGCACCCGCTTGGCGCAGGTGATCGCCAAGCGTTGGCTCGCCCACCCGCAGCGGCATCCCGTTCCAGGTTGAGCCATGGCTGCGTACATAGCGCCCGGTATATGCCGACATACGCGACGGGCCGCAGACCGGCGATTGCACATATGTGTTGGTAAAACGCACCCCGCGCGCCGCCAGCGCGTCGATGTGGGGCGTGTGCAGGTGCGGATGCCCATAGCAACTAAGGTAGTCGAACCGCAGTTGGTCCGCCATGATCCAAAGGACGTTGGGTCGTTCGGTCATTGTGTTGGTTCCTCTCCCAGAAAATTCTCAACCGGGAGTTTCAATAATTCTTCCATCCTGTCCAGCAAATCTGTGAAGTCTGCTATTTCTTGCGACGAGAATTTTGCGCTCAGCGCGTCTCGTCGCCCAGAACACCATATGAAGGCACCGCAGCTGGGTTTAGGGCCCGCTGCACATAAGCCTCAAGCTGTGGTTTGCAGATGTCCCAAGGACGACATGGCTGAGGGCGAATATGTTGCTGCAGATAAACAAACGGGAGGCTTATTGCAAATATAAGCCGCCCGCCAAGTCTGTATAAAGTCAGGTGTTTCGCCCTAGTCTACCAGCGCCATAAACTCATCAACCTCTTCCAGTGTGATGTAGCTGGCCTCTTGTGTTCCAGACTCTGTAAAGGTCCAGGTTACGGCAGGCGCGGATACATTGCCTGATCCATCAAAACGGACATTCCCGGTCGCTCCCTGATACATCACCGTACCGCCGCCCGACAGAATTTCTGTCGCCTTGGCAAAGCCGGCAGCATCGGCTGACACGGGCGTTCCTTCTGGGTCGGTTACGACTGCGACCTGCGCAGCAATCTGACTGCCCGATGCGTCTTTGCCCGCCGCGTGCATTGCCAGCAAGGCAATCATTGTAGCATCAAAGCTGTTGGACAGACCTGGTCCATTTGGCTCGGAGTCGAACTTGGCTTTGTAAAGGTCGACAAAGGCACTGGCGGATTCCGTGCGTGGTGATGCAGTGTCTGTTCCGGTGGTGTTGCCCAGATATTGCATCCCAACATTGTCACGGAATTCATCCGATTTCAGTGAATTTGCCAAAATCATGTTCTGCGTGCCACCCAGCGAAATCCATTCGCGTACGGCGGCTGATCCTTCGGTGGGATACAGTGCCAGATACAACGCATCAGGTTTGCCTTTCAGCGCTTGTGTCACCTCGGCGCGGTACGATGGTTGTGCATCGTTAAGGGCAACGGATGCCGTGACTGTAATGCCAAGGGCTTCGAGATCGCCAGCAATCAGATTGCTGATGTCCTGACCCCAATCGTCGTTTTTATAAAGGATGGCGACTGATTTATAACCCTTGTCACGTGCCACCATTGCGCCAACTGCCGCCTGAACACCGCTGGTAGCAAAGGTGCGATAGAACAGCCCCTTGGATTTGCCTTCTTTCGCCAGTTCAGTAAACGCGGTCGACGAGGAACAGCACGACATCATCATCACATCGGACGGCACTGCCACAGAGGTCAGAATCGGCATCGATACGCCACTGGAAACCGCGCCTAACAACAACGGCACACCGTCCAGATCAACCAATGCCTTGGCTGCGTCTACGCCAATTTTGGGATCTACCTGGCTGTCACGCAAAATCAGTTCAACATCGCAACCTGTGACGCCGCCCGCCTCGTTTGCCAGATCGACGGCATATTGTGCCACAGCGGCAATCGGGCGACCCCAATCGACTGATGTTGGCAATACGGCGCCAACTTTTACGGAACAATCTGCTGCGGCGGACGCCGTTGCAAAACTTGAGAGGCACAACAGCACACCCGCTGTTATTGCACCTTTTTGAATCGGTTTATTGAATGTCATGATAGTCTCCCTTGTTTGATTTGATTAATTTTTCTTACGTCCGGATTGTGAAACCACCAGCCGTTCCGGGAACAGCCCCTGTGGTCGCCATAATAACATGCCGACAATAACCAATCCGATCAGGATGAACTGCATCGTGCCAGTATAAATCTGTAACTCGACCGGGGCAAATCGTGACAGGCTCCAGCCACTGGCTGTCCAGGCCGCCCAGATCAGGAACGTGCCAATAATTGCACCGCGATTATTTCCAGCGCCGCCGACAATCAGCATCGCCCATAGCTGGAATGTCAAAGTCGGCAAAACGTCCTGAGGGCTGACAAAGGCATAGAACGTGGCATAAAGACCGCCAGCCAAACCAATGATGCACGACCCGGTGATAAACGCCGCCAGTCGAATTTTGCCGGGGTTCTTGCCCAGGGAACGCGCTGCAATTTCATCCTCGCGGATGGCGCGTAGCAGACGGCCATAGGGCGAGCGGATCAGCCGTTCGAGAAACACATAGGTACAAATCAGCAGGACCGAGACCACCAGCAGAAACAGCACATTATAAGTGAGCCCATCGTTCACCCAGGCCTCAAGTGGCCGGGTAAATCCGCGCAGGCCTTTGGCACCACCGGAAAAGCCCTGGGCGTTGCGCATGATGTTTTCAAAGGTCACCGCGACGCCAAAGGTCGCAATTGCCAAATAGTCGTGGCGCAGATGCAGTGTTAACCGTCCAACCACCCAGGCAAGCAACCCCGCCGCAACGGCTCCGCCTATCAGGGCCAGCGGATAGAACAGATTGAACCCGCCGATATGGTCGGCTTGCGGTGCACCACCCAATAGCAACGTGCCATAAGCACCAGCGCCGAAAAAGGCGACTACACCGCCATTGAACAGCCCGGTATTGCCCCATTGCAGGTTCAGCCCAAGCACAGCAATGGCCAAAATCGAAGCTATTGTGGTGAAAAACACCAGATATGAAATGAGGCCCATCATGTTTGCGTCTCTCCAAACAACCCGTTTGGGCGCACCAACAGCAACACCAGAATAATCATGAATGGTACGGCGGGACTATAGCCAGAGGGCAAGATCAACAGCGCCATGTTGGCCGAGATGCCGACAATAAACCCACCCAGAACCGCACCAAAAACGCTGCCGATTCCGCCGACAATCGTGGCCGCAAATATAGGCAACACCAGATCACGCCCGATCACCGGATTGATGTGATTGTTCAGCCCGTAAAACACCCCGGCTGCAGCGGCCAGCATCCCTCCGATGATCCAGACCAGAGCAATCACCCACGATAGCCGGATGCCAGACACTTCGGCAAGCGAGGGGTTTTCGGCGACCGCACGCAGCGCATAGCCAAGGGTCGTGCGAGACAGCACAAACTGCAGCACCAGCATGATCAACAAAGCCGCCAGCAGAACGAACACCTGATCCGGTTTTATCAGCAAAAGCGGGTCAGAGCTGACCATCACCGCAAACACTATATCATTGCTATAAAGCTGGGATTTAAGCCCAAATATCAGACCCAGAACATTGCGGATGATTAGTGCCACCCCGAACGAGGCAAACACCATCGACAGCTCGTCGCCCTTATCGCGAATGCGCTTGAATACAAACCTGTCAATCAGCACCGCCGATAAACCCGTCGCACCCATGGCACAGAACATTGACAAGATCAGTGCCCAGGTCATCGAAAGAGGCCCGATCTTGTTGGCCAATATCGGTAAGATCCCGGAAAACAGCGCGTCAAATACCAACGCGCTATAGGCACCAATCGACAGCAATTCCGCATGGCTGAAATTGGCAAAACGCAGCATGTGCATCACCATCGTCAACCCAATTGCGCCCAGCGATACAATCGCTCCTACAAGAATCCCGTCTGCAAGGCTTTGGATCATGCCGTACCTACCCTTCTGCCACCAAGATAGATCTCGCCCACGATTGGATCGTTCAACAACACCGCCGCATCCGCATCGTGTTGATTGCGCCCTTCAGCAAGAATGTAGCAATGATCCGCCAAATGCATCGCCTGATTGACGTTCTGTTCGACCAGCAGGATGGTCACACCTTCAGTGGTCAAATCCCTGGCCAGTTGCAAAACCTCCTGGGCAGCCTTTGGGGACAATCCAGCCGAAGGTTCGTCCATCAGGATCAGCGACGGATCAACCGCCAACGCCATGGCAACCGCAAGCATCTGGCGCTGACCGCCCGACAATGTTCCGGCCTTTTCACTGTGTTTCGTCGCCAGCGCCGGAAATCGGGCAAACAACTCAGCGATACGTGCCGCAGAGCTATTCGACTTGCGAAGCACCAGTTCAAGATTTTGACGAATGGTCAGTGAGCGAAAAATGTTGTCGGACTGCGGTACATAGGCAATCGAATGTTGCGCCATCTGGTCAGGCCGAATGCCAGTAATACGCTGACCCGCCAAGGTTATTTCCCCTGACGTTACCGGAACCACCCCTGCTACGGCCTTGATGAACGTGGATTTCCCTGCACCGTTTGGTCCAATGATTAGCGTCAACGAAGCCCTTTTGACCTCAATATTGACCTGCTTCAATATCGGCAGGTCTTTGACATACCCGGCAACAATATCAGTGGCGTGCAACAAGACATCAGCCATCAACCTGCGCCCCCAAATATGCGTCCAGAAGGGTCGGGCTGTTTTGGGCCTGTTCTGCTGTGCCCTGAAACACAATCGCCCCTTCGGCCAAAGCAATGATCGGATCACAGTGGCGCATGATGAAATCCATGTCATGTTCAATGATCAAAAAGGTTTTGCCCTGCCGGTTAAGCTCTTCAATGCGCTCGATCAGGATACGGGTCAGCGAGGGATTCACCCCGGCTGCGGGTTCATCCAGCAAAATGACTGCCGGATCACCCATCAAAACCCGTGCCAATTCCAACAGCTTTGACTGCCCGCCCGAAATCCGGCCCGCGGCCTGATCCGCCAGCTTTTCCAAGGTTACAAATTCAAGCAACTCAAGCGCACGCACACGAATTTTCTCTTCTTGTTCGCGCATCTTTGCGGCGCTCAGGAACGGCCCGAATATGCCCTCGCCAATCTGCGCAAGTGGCGACAGCATGACGTTTTCCAGCACAGACATCCGTTTGAACGGGCGCGGTATCTGAAAAGTACGGGCCAGTTTCTTTTGGAAAAGTACATCGGGGCTAAGGCCGGTAATGTCCTGACCATTCAGAAATACCCGACCCGCAGTCGGCGCAAGCACGCCAGTCAACACGTTGAAAAACGTTGATTTACCAGCCCCGTTTGGCCCAATCAGACCGGTGATTGATCCGGGCATGATCGCCATCGAAACACTGTCGACAGCACGGAACACCCCAAAGTCTTTTGTCAGGTTGCGAGTCTCAAGGATTGGGGGGCGCGTGTCAGGCATCGTCGTTTATACTGCCAAATGTCTGATCGTCGGGTTTGGTGTTCAGATTATATTTCATGATGCGCCCGTGTCGGCCATTTCTGTCACGCTCCAGCGCAAATACATCTCCTGCCGGCCCGTTTGCCTGTTGCAATATCTGATCCAGTTCCAACCGGTCCTGTTCTGTCAGCTTCACGTCAAAAATTTCCAGCGTCATCGGCAAGTGCCGGGCATAGCGCGCGCCCACAATCGCGGCGGCGACTTGTGGCTGATCCAGCACATAGCGCGTTGCAACGGCGGCAAGCGAAACGCCGTGCCGGTCTCCGATGGCCTTGAGCGTGGCAAGAAGCGCCTGAAACCGTTCCCACGGGCCGAATTCGTCGATGATGAGCCGGTATTTGATTAACGAACGGTTTTCAAAGGCAAAACCGGGGTCTGGTTTGTCCAGCCATTTCTCGGTCAGAAACCCGCCAGCAAGGGTGCCGTAGCACAAGAACTGAACACCGTTTGTCGCAGCCCATTTGGCCAGATTTCCTGCGGGCCTGCGATCCAGAACCGAATATTGAACCTGCGCGGACACGATATCAAAACCGTCCTGAACAAACGGGTCCATGTCGGCAACGTCCCAGTTTGTCGTGCCCAGACTGCCTATTTTGCCTTTGGCCTGCAGGTCTTTCAACACTCCAAGCGAGTCGACCGCATTGCCCAGTTGCATATCCCACCAATAGAACTGGACAAGATCCAGTCGATCAACCTGCAAACGTTGAAGCGATCGATCGATGATAGCTTCGACCTCGTCACGCCTCAGGTCAGGAAGACGGGCAAGATCGGGCACCAGTTTGGTATGTACGCAGACCTGATCGGCAACCGCACTGCCACGCGTACGGCGCAGTTCAGCGATAAAGTCGCCGATCATTTCCTCGACGCCTGTGTATATGTCGGCGCAGTCAAATGTGGTTATGCCAGCATCCAGAAACGCCTCCATATCGGCAACGGCATTCTTGCGATCCACCGGGCCGTGGTCTCCGGCCAGCTGCCAACATCCTTTGATAACGCGGGATATTGCATGATCCGCACTCAGATGGGCGGTCTCAACTAAACTCATTCGCTGGCTCCGGGCTTCTGCCAATAGGGGGTCACGCGTGCGTCAGGCAGACCGGTGGTTTCAGCATGCGAGAACCACCGCTTTTCAGTGCGCTCGATGCGGAAACGGGCGCCGCAATGGGGATCTGGACAGGCAACTTCAGCGTCAGTGGACATCCAGTCATTGGCGTCGGTGTCGCGTTGTTTGGCTGGTAGCAACGGCAGCAACGCAGCCAGCGCGTACATGGAAAACCTTTGACCTTCTTCAAAGACAAGACTTTCACCCTGAACCTGAAAACTGTCGCCTTCAACGTGATGGCAGACCGCAATGCGATCTTCGATCACCGTATGTATCCGCAGATCATACAGCCAGAAACGCCCTTCGCTGATTGCTTGGTCTACCATCCCTACCCCTTTTTGTTTCTTCGATTCGCTCTTGATGTTATCTGTGATATTTGATCGTATGTATTTAATATTAGTGTAGTCAAACAAATTGTGCAGGCCATATGTCAGATTTAGCCGCACGCGGCCGTTAGGATAAAAAATGAACACATTCGGCATTGCCAAGATTGATCAGTCCAAACTGCGGGAAGATGTGTATGCCGCTATGCGCGATGCGTTTACCCGCGGCGAATTTGCCCCCGGTGCGGTGCTTAATCTGCGAGGTCTTGCCGAACAGTTGGGAACATCCATGACCCCCGTCCGCGAAGCTGTGCGCCGTCTGGTGGCCGAAGGCGCGCTAATCGACACCCCAAGCCGCACGCTGCAGGTGCCACCGTTTGATCAGGAACGGATGCTGGATTTGAAACGGGCCCGTGTCGGGATGGAGACCATGGTGCTTGGGATTGCCATGGAAAACATGGACGCCGCCACGATCGACCTGCTAGAGACGATCATCCAAACGCCACCCGACGCTGAGCAAACTGGCCCGAACCTGAAGGCCAATCACGATTTTCACTTTACCCTGTACCGCAAAAGCAACTCGGCCGTTATGCTGCCATTGATCGAGGCGCTTTGGCTGCAATATGGGGCCTATTTGAATCTGATTATTCGCCATGAAAACGCCTTGCGCGTCGATGAACATGAGTTTCACAAAGACATGATACGGGCCTTGCGCCGCAATGACCGTGATGCTGCCAAGGCTGCATTGAAAACCGACATCGAAAGCAGTTTCAATTACCTCGCGGCGGAAAAGCTAGACAAACTGACCGTTATTTCCGGGCGGAACCCGGAATGAGCGCGCCTGTACCCGAGCGGATAAGCCTTGGCCAATCTTTGCGGATCAGCCGGGTTCTGACCGGACTTTGGCAAGTCGCCGACATTGAAAAAGACGGCTCGACGATTGACCCTGAACAAGGGGCAGATGATCTGGATGTCTATTTCCGTCAGGGCTTTACCACCTTTGACATGGCCGATCATTACGGCAGTGCCGAAATCATTTCCGGTCATTTGTTGAAACGCTACCAAGACCATCCTGACCGGCCGGTCCTTTGCACCAAATGGTGCCCTGAACCCGGCGAGATGAGCGCACAAGTGGTACGCGCCGGGGTGCAAGAGCGGTTGGATCGCCTGGGCGTCGAAACCGTCGATCTGCTGCAATTTCACTGGTGGATGTTTGAGCATCCGGCCTGGCTGGACGCTTTGCACGAATTGACAGCTTTGCGCGAAGAGGGGCTAATTCGCGAGATTGGGGTGACCAATTTTGATGCCGCGCACTTGCAGCTCGCACTGTCGGACGGCATTCCTTTGCTGACCAATCAGGTGTCGTTTTCTCTGTTGGACCGACGCGCCGCCGGTCCCTTGTCTACGCTGTGTCGCGCCAATGACACGCGACTTTTTGGCTATGGAACATTATGCGGCGGGTTTCTGTCCGACCGCTGGTTGGGCAAAGCCGAACCTGTGGACATTCCTGACTGGAGCAAGATGAAATACAAGCGGTTCATCGACACCGCTGGTGGTTGGGATGCGTTCCAGGCACTGTTGGCAGCCGCCGCCGAGATTGGCAAAAAACACAACGTGTCCCTGTCGAATGTGGCTACCCGTTGGGTGATGGAACACACCAGTGTCGCAGGCGTTATCATCGGTGCGCGATTGGGTGAACGAAACCACATGGCCGATAACGCGCAGCTGTTCAGCTTTGCTTTGGACGCTGAAGACCAGCAGCGGCTAAACGAGAATTTCACTGATGATGTTCCGGGCGATTGCGGGGATGAATACCGCAAGCCGCCGTTCTTGACCGCATCTGGAGACCTAAGCCACCATTTGACC
>PIVL01000911.1 GCA_003354145.1 Paracoccaceae bacterium | reverse complement strand
AGTTGTCGTAAAAATGTTTTCAGTTCACGTTGATCTTCGGGACTTATTTCAAGGACTTGTTTGCGCTCTGTCAGCATAGTCTTTTGCGCTTCAAGATTGTCTATTTCCTTCTGACATTCGGCACGCATTCGATCAGCAGTTGTTTGCCAAACCGTGCTGTCGATCTGGTCTGACTTGCGTTGCAGAGTGACGGACTGACGGTCAATTTCAAGTATTGCCGAATTTATCGCAGCAATTTCAAAGCGACGAATATCCACGTTCCCGGCATCAGATATATCGTTGCTATTGCGAAATCCGGCGATCCTCGTCTCAAGCACTGCCACCCGTGCTGTCAATTTTTCCTCTTGCAGCAGGAAAAAATCAAGTGTTTCACGGGCTTGTGCAATCCGCAATTTGGCACTGAGTTCGATTACCTGTTTGGCAAATCTATGCGCGACGGATTGCGCCTGTTCCGGCGTTGGCAAAGTTGCCGTAATTGTCAGAGTCGATATCACACCATCGTCTGCTAAATCCTTGCTGACGGCTACGACTCCCTGAATTTGGATCGCTTGGCGCAATAGATCGACTTTATCACTGCGGCGAAGTCTTGGATCATCAGAATACAGGCCAAATTCATCAATCGCCTCAAGAAGATTGCCACGTGCCTTCAGCCGTTGTTCGATGACCTGCAATCGCTGAATCCATGAACTCGTTGCTGTCGCCTTTTCACCCGCGATCTCTGGATGCTCAATCTGGATAACTTCGGTCGAAACAAACATGTCGG
>PIVL01000910.1 GCA_003354145.1 Paracoccaceae bacterium | reverse complement strand
CGAGTTTAGCGGGCCTAGCACCGATTTCCCGTCAATCCGCTTCTCGGTGATGCAAGCATCACCTGCCAGCCAATGGGGAAATGGCAAGGCAAAGAGCGCATCCAGGGCGGGCGGGCCTGCCTGCGAAGAGCGATCTACCTACCTGCCGTGGTCGCCACGCGCTTCAATCCAGATATGAAAGCCAAATACCACGAGCTGATCGCCAACGGTAAATGCAAGAAACTTGCGATTACAGCGGTCATGCGAAAACTCGTAGTCATGGCAAACGCGTTGTTGCGCGACGGTCGAAAATGGACTGAAATGCGTGCTTGACCAATACGGATACTCATGGTTTGCTTTGCAAACCACTGCCGGGTAACAGATGATAGGTCAGCGCCGACCCCCAGGTATGCAACACGCTTGTCATGCCGCCCCGCGCGCCGAGGCGCTTAGGGTCAGTGGCAATGGTCGCCACCGTCTCAGCTGATGCCCTAACTAATAGGCCATAGACCGCGCGCTTATTCCAGCAAGCGATCCGCGCAATCTCTGCCGGGAGGGTGAAGACGACGTGGAAGTATTCCACTGGCAGCAGATCTTCGGCACGCGCAGCCATCCAGTCCCGCGCAGCCGGTCCCTGGCACTTGGGGCAATGCCGGTTCTTACATGAGTTATAGGCGATATGCCCGCTCTCACACATGCAAAGCATGTGTTGCCGCGCAACGGGTGGCTGCATTTGGTGCACGCCGCCACATGCCCGCCGAGCGCCTCGGTTCGGCAGGCTTCA
>PIVL01000909.1 GCA_003354145.1 Paracoccaceae bacterium | reverse complement strand
TTCCCGCGGGCCCCACCGCGGACCCCCGGGATCCCCATCGGCCCTCCAACCGGGTGGTACGGGGGCCGGGAGCCCACTCGGTTATTTTGATCCCCGGGAGCCCCGGCTTGGCCCCCCGGGGGGGGAGTCCGGGGTGGCCGGGAAGCCCCCCGGGAATTTTGATCCCCGGGTGCCCCAGGTGGCCCATCGGGTACCACCCGGGGGTCCGGGAGGCTGCCTGGGAATCTTGCTCCTCGGGGTTCCCGCGGGCCCCACCGCGGACCCCCGGGATCCCCATCGGCCCTCCAACCGGGTGGTACGGGGGCCGGGAGCCCACTCGATTATTTTGATCCCCGGGAGCCCCGGCTTGGCCCCCCGGGGGGGGAGTCCGGGTGGGCCGGGAAGCCCCCCGGGAATTTTGCTTCCCGGGGCCCGGGGGTGGCCCATCGGGTGCCCCCCGGGGGTCCGGGAGGCCCCCCGGGAATCTTGCTCCTCGGGGTTCCCGTGGGCCCCATCGGGGACCCCCGGGGGTCCCCATCGGCCCCACGACGATCGAGCGGCGACCGCGAGGCAGGCGCGAGCCCGCGCCCGAGGGCAGGCCCGTGCGGGGCTGCGGTCGGTCAGTCGTGGGCCGAATGAGTGGGCCCCATCAATGGGGCCCACGCGTATATCCGCTAGTATATATATATATATATATATATATATATATATACACATATCATACCAATTATGGAAAATGTATAAAGATATCTAAACACATATAAGATATATAGACAAATAATAA
>PIVL01000105.1 GCA_003354145.1 Paracoccaceae bacterium | reverse complement strand
GGTGTTTGGTTCCACAGTTCGCGCACAATCGGGCCGGTCACAATCCGGGCGGTTCCTGATAGGCGAAGTTGCACCAATTCGTCCGGCATCCATAAATGATAGGAAACGCGAGGATCAGCTTTTAAGCCTTTGATTTTGGATGATTGAAAGTCAGCTCGCATCGCGATAACTTCACGTAACCGATCGCTTTCGCACAAAGCCATCAAGCGCGCTTGCGGTGCACCGCTTTCGTCAATGCTTGCCAGAACCCCAAGTCTTTTTGTCCCGCCCGAACCAAGAATATCCCATGCCTGATCGAGGGTTTCTTCCAGATTTGGTGGTGATCTACTCATAACCCGTCATCTCCAGATAACCACGACCCTGGTGTGATCCGCTGAACCGTATCGGACCCTCCCAATAGGCAAACGAGGTCCCCATCCAACTTTGCGAATTAAGGGCTGAAACTTCAACATTTACGCCTTTGGCGGGCAGTTCCACCCGCCAGCGCACCGGAATATCGCGACCTTCAACCATGGCGGTTGCTAGCGGAGTCGCCAGAAACGCGCCATCGCCATAGACCTGTACGGTTCCATCCGGTGCAATCCATGTGGCAGAGCTGTAGCCATTACCACTATCGCGCAAAAAGAACCCCATCAGGCGGGCACCGTCATCCATTGCCAGCGAAAACCAATCCCATCCTGTCTGATCTGCGGCTAAAGGTTGCGACGACCATTCCCGATCAAGCCAGCCGTTGCCAGTGACTTTGACCGGGCCGTCAGGCAACTGCAGTGTGCCAGACACCGCGTAAGACGGCTGTGCATAGTAATAACTCGCCTGGCCACTGGCGGATTTCACCGAATACCCTTGATTTCCGTGTAAAACCAAGGGGGTATTTGCTGTCATATTCAACGCATAGCCAAACTCGGCCCCGGTGGCGGTGACCGAAAGGGACGACAAATCATCGCTGCCGATCATGGTCCAGTCATCAATCCAGGCCTCAAACGGGGATGCGGTAACTCCGGCCTGTCCCATGCCGCCACGCGACCGTCGTTCAGCGAAATAATGCGCGTCGGATGTGGTAAGGGCCGCGTGACCCATCCACAATTGCGGTGATTGCCAGCCTTCGGCCTCTGTGGGTTGCAGCGCGCTTCTGAACAACGTCCACTGCACTCCGTAATCCTGTCCATCCTCGCCCGTCAGCGTTGCTGTCAGATACCACCATTCAATGCGGTATTCCGGGTGGGCTCCGTGATCTTCTGGAAATGACAATGCGACACCGGGGATGGGTTGTGCAAAGCCTTCTGAGGTGCGGCCAAGGTCTGCAAAACCTTGTGCTATGGCGGGCAATGCGCCCATCAGCACCCAGCATATGGCCAGTATCCTAACGCTCATTGGCAAACACCTTAAGCAGATCCGCAGGGGGTGTGCGGCGCAGGCGCATAGCGGGCAGGGCGGCGGCAAGCCCTGCGGCCAACACGGCCAGAGAGAACAGGATCAGCCAGTCAAATGGAAACAGATACATCGGCAAACGCCAGCCAAAGGCCTCGACGTTGATGACCTTGAGCAAGACCCAGGCCAGCACCAGGCCCAATGGCAATGCCAGCAGCGCGGTCATCACCGCCAGCGCCAGCGAACGCGCCATTTCCAGTCGCGCCAGTTGTTTTCGGGTCATACCCAAGGCCCAGACCGGGGCAAGTTGTGGCAGACGCATCGACCACAGTGTCAACAGGCTGGTCAGAATGGCGAAACTGGCAACGCCAAGGGTCAGCACGTTTAGCGCGCCAGTGACGACAAAGGTCTTTTCAAAGATTGCCAGCGACCGGGCCTTGATGTCCGATTGATTGACTATACGTGTCAGAGGCGGGTCAAACTGCGCGTTTATTTCTTTGATAAGTCCGGGCACCTTGTCGGGTGCAAGCCGCAGGCCAAACTGACGGTTTGGCAGTTTGTTTGAATGCTCCAGCAGGTTTTGCATCGAAACGATGGCCTGCCCATTGGGATTGCCATAATCAGAATAGATGCCAACGACAGACAGATCCCAGTCTGGTCCAAATTCGACACGATCACCCAGATGCAGATCATCGCGCCGCGCCATTTGTTCGCTGATCAACGTGCCGGTATTTTCAGAGATCCGGGTCCAAACGTCGGGTTTGGCACTTAGCAACGGCCAGTTATCTTTATAGGTGGCGTGATTAACGATCCCGTAGATGCGCGTGGAGTGACCCTTGATTTTGGCGTCGGTGTATCGGATCGGAAGCACGGCATCGACACGGTTGCCTAGCCAGTCTTGCAGCTGCTTGCCCTGGGCATCGCTGCGGGCCGTGACGTAAAGTTCGGAGGCCAGTCGTTGATCCAGCCAGCCCGTGAATGTCAGCCGAAAGCTGGATACCATTGTGCCGACCCCGACATTGGTGGCCAGCGCCAGCAACAGCGCCATCAGCGCCAGTGAAATGCCTGGCAGTTGCGCCTGCATATCCGCCCAAACCCATTGCGCCACAGGCCCGCGCGCACGCGCAGCGGCTAGCGACAGCAATAAGCCCAACAGCAAAGGCAACAATAACGCCGCCCCCAGCATAAGCCCTGCCAATAGGACAAACCCGGCGATCAATCCGTCAAAAAGCACCACAATCGCGATGCCACCAATAATCAGCAGAGCACCGGCCCCTGCCTGCCACCGCGAAGATTGCGCCGAACTGCGCGACCATGCATAGCTTCCGGACGCCGCCAATATCGGCATATGGGCCAGTTTCCATACCCCATGCGCGCCGGCCACCAGCGCCCCGGCAACTGCCATGCCCAACCCGGCGAGCACCCAGATTGGGCGCAATATCAACTCTCCGGGGATCGAAGCGCCATACAGGCCGCGTAAAGTAGCCGAAACATCGGGTAACAGAACTGCCGCAATCAGATAGCCGATAATCAGCCCCAAAGTGCCGGCGATCAGGGCCAGAACGGTCAGTTCTGCCAGCACCAGCATGGTCAGTGTTCGTGCAGGAAGGCCAAGCGCGCGCAAAGTGCGGAACATCGCGCGGCGTTGCTCGAACGCCAGACCAACAGTGCCGTGCACGATGAACAGCCCCACAGCAAAGGCCAGCAGGCCAAAGGCGGTCAGGTTCAGGTGGAAACTATCGGTAAGACGCGCGGTTGCGGGGTCCTGACGCTCAAGATCGGGGGCAATTTCGGATAACGGGGATAGCCCGCCGCGTTGTTCGGGCAGGATCAGCAAGTGGTTGATAAAGCCCCGTTGGTCCAGCAGAGTTTCGGCGATTCCGATATCAGTAAGAACGACGTTGGAAGGCAACGCATCAACAATGTCCACTGGCGGCAGGTTATCCTGACCGGCAATGACCGAGGCGGTCGTAGGCGAAGCAAACAATCGTCCCGGTTCGATCAGGATTTCATAAAGTGACCCGGCTGCTGTCCCGCTTTCTGGCAAATCAGGCGAGCTGAGGAAATCAACGCCAATCAGAGTGACGGTCGTACGACCCAGTCGCAGTTGACCTTGCACCACTGGCGATACCTGCCATCCAGCACGACGCAAAGCGACATAGCGATCCAATGGGATCAGACCTTCGCGGGCCACCAATACCGGACCTCGATCCGCGCCAAACTGACTAAGTGCGCTGGCGTAACTTGCGCGCGCCTCGGCATTGATCGCCTGAACCGAAGACCACAGGCCCGTGGCCAGCGCCAGACCGGCAATCAAGGTGATAAGCTGCAAAGGTTGTCGTCGCCAATGTGACAGCAAAGCACTGATGGCAGTCAGGATCATAAGATGCGCCCGCCACTTAGATGCGCGCGCCGGTCCAACCGGTTGGCAACGCGTTCGGAATGGGTCACCAGAAACAGCGCGGCCCCGGTATCGGCGACCAGTGACAACATCAGATCAAGCACCGCATCACTGGTGGCCTCGTCCAGGTTGCCAGTGGGTTCATCCGCCAGCAACAGGGCAGGGCGCAAGGCCAGCGCCCGGCCTATTGCCACCCGCTGTTGTTGCCCGCCAGACAATTGTTCGGGATAGCGCGCAACCAGTTCCGCCAGACCAAGCCGGTCTGTCAGAGTGGCAATCCAATCAGCATCGGCGCGCCCGGCAATACGGGCATGAAACGACAGGTTTTGTGCTACTGTCAGCGAAGGGATCAGATTGAATTGCTGAAAGACCAGCGCCACCGGACCGCGCCGCATAGCCGCTCTGCCAGTGTCATCAAGCGTCGACAGCGCCACACCGTTCAACAGAATTTCACCGGAATCGAACTGATCAAGTGCTCCGACCAGATGCAGCAAAGTGCTTTTGCCGCTGCCGCTTTCGCCGGTAAGCGCAAGTGTTTCTTTGGCGTCCAATTGCAGGTTTACGTCGGTGAACACCGAGGCAGGTTGCCCGGCTCCGGCATAGGATTTGGCGAGGTTGCGAATATCCAGCAACATGTTGCGTGGCCTTAACTATCTGTGACTGCCGGGGTTTCCAGCTTTGCAGTGATGTTGGCTTTGGCCACGAAAGCAGCGGCCCGAACTGGTAATTTCGCAATTCGCCCGGATGCGCGAAATGATAGTTCTGCCTCTTGCGATGGGGAAACGATAGCGGGGGTTTGCACCAGTTGAGTCACAGGTTTTGCGATGATTTTGATCACTTTGGCGGGGCGCAGTCTGGATTCAGTGTCCTGCGCAATTCCTGTCGATGCGACCAGTATTCCCAGTACCGATCCAAATACACCCAAAAGCAGGTTTTTCATCCTAGCTCCCCCAAATTTTCATGATATAGCTATACCGGTGCAAAGCACCCAACAAGTCTAAAGAACGGGATTATTTTAAGTGACCCTGCTGGAGCAAATTATGTGGGGCAGCCTATTTCTGGGCCTGTGCCTGATCCTGCATAGTTTATTTTTGGCGGTTTGTACGGACCGGCTTGGCAAGCTCGCGGATCGGATTAAAAAATGGAGGCCCGGTCCCCGTATCATTATGCTTTTATTGATGGCCCTAGGCGTGATTGTTTTTGCCCATACCGTACAGGTTTGGATATGGGCCGCTGTCTACATTCAATATGGGGCATTGTTGAGCTGGAATGATGCTATCTATTTTTCCCTGGTGACATACACGTCACTTGGCTATGGCGACATTGTTCTGGGGCCGGGTCTTCGGATTTTTGCGGCCTTTGCTTCGGTCACCGGGTTGCTGGGGTTTGGCTTGAGTACAGCGCTTTTGGTAGCGCTTTTTACTCGGTTGATCACATGGCGAGCAAATCACTAAGCCGGATTTCTGATTTTGGAAATCGGGGCTGGTGCGGACAAGTCTTACAAAAGCGGTGAAAACAACCGGGCAACCGGGGCGCCGTACCGGACATAGGCAGATTGCTCATCTATGGTTTGGGCTATTTCGTAGGATTTTTCGAAATCAGCGCGCAACATCGTGTCAATCCTTGCAGCCGCACGGGTGTCAAAGAACAGGGCCATGGCCTCAAAGTTCAACCGGAATGACCGGTTGTCCAGATTGGTGGTACCAACTGCCGCCAGTTCATCATCCACTAGAAACACCTTTTGGTGCATAAATCCGTCAGTATAGCGGAAAATGCGCACGCCATCCGTGGTCACGTCATCGAAATAGGAAAAGGCGGCCAGCCAGGAAACGCGATGATCTGCCATGTCCGGAATAAGAATCCGCACATCAACTCCGCGCAAAGCGGCGTGGCGCAATGCTGTCGTGATATCGATGTCGGGGATGAAATAGGGCGAGGCGATCCAGACCCGCTGTTTGGCCTCGGCTATTGCGGAAAAAAACATCAGGCTGCCGGTTTCGGTTTTGTCAGCGGGCCCAGTGGCAACGATAAGGCCGGTCATATCTTGATCCGAATGCGGCACCTCCCAATTCACATCATCCACAAGCGTTTCATTCGTCGCCCAGTGCCAGTCCTCCACAAATACCAGCTGGAGCTGGGACACAATGGGGCCGTAGATCTTCAAATGGGTGTCCCGCCAATCGCCGAATTTCGCGCTGCGCCCCATATATTCATCGCCGACGTTCAATCCGCCGATAAAACCGGTGACGCCGTCAACTATGATTGATTTGCGGTGATTGCGAAAATTGATCTGAAAGCGAAAGCGCGGGCCTCTGGTGGTCTTTTTGTCGGCCACTTCGATACCAGCATCCCGAAGCGTTTTGCTATAGCTTTCCGGTAAGGCGTGGCTGCCCACAGCATCGGTCATCAGCCGTACATGGACACCGCGTTTGGACGCATCAATGAGATGGGTCTGCAATTCAAGCCCCAAATCGTCGTCGTGGATGATGTAGGACTGGAACAGGATGTAGGTTTTGGCGTCGTCGATGGCGGAAAATATCGCCTCAAAGGTTGCCTGCCCATCGATCAGCAGATCCGCGCCATTGCCCCGACAGGCTGATAAGTCCGCACAATACTCAAAGGGTTCAATGGCAACTTTGGTCGAGCTAGCCTTGGGAGCATGTTTGATCGCAAATTGTTTGATAGCGGCGATAACGCGAACGCTTTCGCGGCGGGAACTCAGGTAGCCCTGATATTTGCTATGCCCCAAAAACTGATAAAGCGGCACGGCCAGAAACGGCACCGACAGCAGGAAGACCACCCAGCCCACTGCACCCTGGGGTGTTCGTGCTGTGGCGGCTGCACGCATGGCAAAATAGATGCCCAGCAAATAGGCTACTGGAACGGCCAGTGAGGTAAAGATTACCCAGATTGCCAATCCGTCTTGTTCAATTTCTGTTACCGTCATGTTGTGTTGCCCCTAATAAAAAAGCCAGTCCATGACAGGCTGGCTCTTGGCTTCTACCCCATTAAGGAAAGTAGCTTATTTCGACCCGATTTGGGAGAAAATTTTATCCTTGGCGTCGCCAATGGTAAAACTGCCGGGTTTCTGACGTGGGGGAAATTCTGCGAATGTTTCAAGGAATTTCCCGACATAATCAGCGGCTGGCAATAACAGGAACACATGGTCCAGATACCAGTCCCAATAGGTGTTGGACGTGACATTCGCACGCTCATAGGGGTCGCGGCGCAGATTGAACAGCAGCGGTATCCGCAGTTCGGTCCATGGCTCGGCCCAAGCCTGCAGGGTTTGTGGGAAACGGTGCTCGAGGAAGATAACTTTCCAGTCGTCATACCGCAGTGCTGTCAGATCGCCATCATCAGAGAAATAGAACACCTCGTGGCGCGGGCCTTCGTCTGTTTCACCAAGTAAAAAAGGCAGTGAGTTATACCCGTCCAGATGTACGTGATATTCACGTCCAATGGCCTGAACACCACCTTCAAGCAGCTTTTCCTTGATGTCAGGCTCTCCTGCGGCAGCAAGGAATGTTGGCAGCCAATCCATGTGGTGCATGATCTCGTTTGATACGCGACCAGCTTCGATTTTGCCGGGCCAGCGTACCATTGCCGGAACGCGCCAGCCGCCTTCCCAGTTGGTGTTCTTTTCACCCCGGAACGGTGTCATCGCCGCATCAGGCCATGTGTTCAAATGCGGCCCGTTATCGGTGGAATAAAACACCAGCGTATTGTCGGCGATGCCCAATTCGTCCAGCAAATCAAGGAACAGACCGATATGCATATCATGTTCAACCATGCCGTCGGCATATTCATCCTGCCCGGAAATACCGCGCAATTCCGCTTTGACATGGGTGCGGAAATGCATCCGAGTCCCCGACCACCAGACAAACCACGGCTCGCCTGATGCAGTTGCTTCGCGGATAAAGCGAAGCGCGGCTTCCGCCGTTTCATCATCTACGGTTTCCATACGCTTTTTGGTCAGCGCGCCGGTGTCTTCAATGCGACCATCAGCATAGGAATGAATGACGCCACGCGGGCCAAAACGCTCTCGAAATTCAGGATCTTGTGGATAATCTGGCAATTCAGGCTCTTCTTCGGCATTCAGGTGATAGAGATTGCCAAAAAACTCATCAAATCCGTGGTTGGATGGCAGCATTTCATCGCGATCACCAAGATGGTTTTTGCCGAATTGGCCAGTGACATAGCCCTGTGTCTTAAGCAAACCGGCAATTGTCGGATCTTCCACCTGCATGCCTTCTGGCGCGCCGGGCATACCAACTTTGGACAGGCCAGTCCGAAACACCGATTGGCCGGTGATGAACGACGATCGCCCGGCGGTACAGGATTGCTCTCCATAATAGTCGGTGAAAATCAGGCCTTCATTGGCCATCCGGTCGATATTGGGCGTCTGGTAGCCCATCAAACCCATCGAATAAGCCGAGATATTGGTCTGACCAATATCATCCCCCCAAATCACCAGAATATTTGGTTTGTCACTGTGTGAAGCCGCAAAAGCTGCGGTCACGCCAAGCGCTGTGACCGTGATTGCAACAGACAGGTTTCGCAACCCGCTACTTACTATACGCATGAACATCGTCTCCTCTTCAAAAAAGTATAAATTTAAACGGTTGTTGGTTAGATAACGGTAACTTACGACAAGGTATTGCAACTGTCTTTAGCAAAATCCCTTTGGGTCGTTATCGGCGACTAAAAGCTTGTTTTTGCGGCCGAATAATCCGCAAATCAGTTCTTGGGTCTTCGGATCAGACTGGCCAGCAAAGGCGCGATGATTGATGGAAGCAGGTTGCCCAGCGGATCGCTCGCCATGCGGCGCACGCTGTGCCCCAGATCGCGCAGTTCATCCACCGCCGACTGGATTTCAAGTTCAAGATCACTTATTGCCAGATCGCGCAATTCTTCCACCGGTTTGATATCTTTGGCAGCGCTCATGCGCGAGGCAATGGCGACCAGTAATATCGCCAACGCCAGATTGACCAAAGCGACAATCAAAGCAGCCTTTTGCGGTGACATGGTCACGCTAAGTTCATAAAACGCCGCGACGTTCAGCATGATGATGCCGACCACTGCAATCAGTCCGGCAAATACCATCAGCCCGGATTGATTGCGTAAAACTGCCATGCGGCGCCGAGCAATGCTTTGTTCTGCCCGCAATATGATTGAGATGTTTCGACTGATCCGGTTCATAACGGTCCCTTCATCAATTTATTTTGACATTCGACCCAAGATGAACCCGACACCAAAGGCTGCCGCTGTCGTCAGTAAAGGTTTTTCTCGGGTCAAATCGCCCAATTCTTCGGTCAATTGCGTCCACAAAGCGTCGATTTCGTCTTTATCTACGCCATGTGCTTCCAGCATCTTGCTTAGATATGATTTTGGATCGTGGTCCTGATCATCGCCCACATCATCAGGCTTTGCATTTGACATTTTGGAACTCGCGAGATCATCGCGGCTGGCCATCTGCTGTTTCAGCAGTTCCAGTTCGGCCATAAGTTGTGCCTTGGTTGCCATCGCTTGGCCTCTGTAAATATCTGGGTTTAAATATCTGGGTTGCGTCAGAGTTTCGGGCGCGAAGTGGTGTTGTGTCAATCAAAACATTTGTTGCAATGCAATGCACCAGCGTCCACCCTGATATTATGGGTTTAATTGGTCCAAAATGACAATAAAAGAGATTTGAATGCCTCTTCCTGTTTCCAATGGTGGTATGAGCATGCGCTGGCTGGCGCTTTTAACTGCGACCGTCCTGATTTCGGTGATTTTTTTCAAGGTCATTGCGCCCTTTGTTATACCGCTGTTACTTGCAGCGATCGCAGCCGCAATGATGAGTCCAATCAACCAACGGCTGAGCCAAATGCTGGGGGGGCACAAAAGCCTGGCCAGTACTTTGACACTGTTGTTTTTGGCCGTGGCAGTATTGGGGCCATTATTTGTACTGATCTATCTGGCGGCCATTCAGGCCGCAGGCCTGACTGAAACGGTACGTGAAACGGCGCAAAACCTGTCAGAATCTCAACTCTCTGATTTCCTGCCTAGTTGGCTGCCATTTGAATCGGAAATTGAAGAACTATGGCCGAAGATCGTCCAGAAAATCGGTGAATTCACCCATGCGGCGGCGAATTTCTTTGTTTCGATCCTGCCTGCTGTGACCCGTGGCGCCGCGAATATGTTCCTGAGCCTGTTCATCTTCATTTACGCGCTGTTTTTCTATCTGCAAATGGATCCACCGATTATGGTGCGTGTTCTGCGCTATTCCGGCCTGCATCAACCAATGCAGGAACAGCTGATAGAAAGGGTGATCTCGATCAGTCGGGCAACCATCAAGGGAACGCTTGTTATTGGGGTAATCCAGGGGACGCTGGGTGGGATAAGCCTTTGGATCGTTGGAATTTCTGGCGTCGCATTTTGGTCGGTCGTGATGATGGTTCTGTCGGTTATCCCCGGTTTGGGGGCTCCTTCGGTTCTGGTGGGAACGGCGATTTATCTGGCGACGCAAGGCGACTGGCCATCGGCAATTGCTTTGGGGGGCTGGGCCGTATTTGTTGTCGGCACAATTGACAATATCCTGCGCCCCATTCTGGTTGGACGCGACGCGAAACTGCACGACGTGATGATTTTGATAAGCTCTCTGGGCGGGTTAGGCGCGTTCGGCATTACCGGATTGGTTCTGGGCCCGGTTCTGGCCGGATTGTTTGTGTCTATCTGGTCCACCTTGTCTGACAACGTTAATTTATCCGCAAACAGCGCAGATCTGAATGCTGTCCCCGACGGCAACAGGCCAGACGATTGATCCTGCAATTTCTCAAAATCTTTTACCGTGCGTTTGTTCAATTTAGCGCCAAGGGTGGCTGGATCATGAGCAGTTATGTAGCCATGTCCGGAATGCTGGCGCTGTTTCCGTTCATTCTGTTCGTCGTTTCTTTGGCTGCGACGCTGTCACACCCTGTTGTGATTGACGACCTTATTGAATTGCTGTTCGGCACCTGGCCTGATGCAATTGCAGCGCCAATCGAGGTGGAAATCCGCAAAGTGGTTTCCTCGTCCAATCAGAATTTGGTTACAATCGGCGGCGTGATGGCGATCTTTTTTGCTTCCAACGGGACCAATGCAGTCCGCGAGGCGATGTCGCGTGCATATCGTGAATCTGACCCGCGTCCATTCTGGAAACAGCGCCTGATCAGCCTGGCTTTTGTCATCGCCGGGGCGGTCGCGGTATTGATATTCGCATCACTTGGGTTGGCGTTGCCAGTTTATCTTGAATACATCAACGAAGCCACGCCCAATCTATATAATGCGTTTTTGAACAATGGCTTGCCGCTGTTACTGTTGACTGGATTGCTGGTTATAGCAGGCCTGATTGCCTGCCATTTGTGGCTACCCTACGGCGCGCATCCCTTGTGGAAAATCTGGCCGGGGGTGGTCGTTACCATCGCTTTTTGGGCTGTGGTCGCGAATGGATTTTCCATATATATCTCAAAATTCGCCTCGTATTCTGTTACCTATGCCGGGCTGGCCGGCGTTATGGGCGCATTGATATTTTTAAACTTGATGTCCGCGATCCTGATATATGGAGCTTCGTTCAACAACGCACTTGCCGAGGCCCGTGCCGCTGGGTGGCGGTCGCAGGAGTTGTGAATTCAAACCGGGTTGTGGTGTACGGGCCAAGAAGCTACTGATTTAGGTCATAATGTCTGGTCAATTTGAATATTTTAATAAGTCAGCAGCCAGTTAAGCCAGCGATAAGGACCCCGAAATGCCGGTTTTCAGAGTGATGCAGCAGGTGTTTTTGATCGCTTGGTTGGTGGGATTGCCCAACCTCGTTGCGGCGCAAACGGGTGGGGTGCCGACCTATGTCGGCTCGGACAAATGCACTGATTGCCACGCCGAAGAAGCTGCCGCCTGGCAGGGCTCGCACCATCAACTGGCCTGGACCATGCCGGGGCCAGATACGATTGTTGCTGATTTTGATGGCACATCTTTTACCCATGACGGCAGCACCACCGAATTCAGCAAGGTCGATGGGGAATATCGCATGACCATCACCGAACGCGATGGGTCTACTACTGCCTATCCGGTGCATTCTGTTGCCGGCATTGAACCGTTGCAGCAATACCTGCTGGAAACTGAGGACGGTCGATTGCAAAGCAATGACATCGTTTGGGATGTTGAGAAGAAAGAATGGTACACACTCTATCCGGATCAGGACCTGCCGATTGGCGACGGGTTGCATTGGACCGGCTCGTACAAGACGTGGAATGCTCGCTGTGCCGAATGCCACGCTACAGGTTATCAGCGCAATTTCGGTCAGCGCACCCGTCAGTATGCTTCAACTCAGGCGGAAATCGGCGTTGGCTGCGAGGCATGTCACGGTCCGGCCTCGGCGCATCTGGATTGGGCTGCAGGGCGGGCTGTTGCCAAGGCTTCGATTGACCTGAATGAGCTGGGTCTGACCATCAGTCTGACACCGGAATCCGGGGCCGAAGTTCAAATACAGCAATGTGCCGGATGTCATTCGCGTCGCGAAACCTTTGGGGATGGCAATCCAATCCCCGGCACGCCGTTTCACGCGGCCTTTAAACTGTCGCCGCTCAGACCGGGTCTGTATCACAATGACGGCCAGATTTTGGACGAAGTCTATGTCTATGGCTCGTTTCTGCAGTCAAAAATGTATGCACAGGGCGTGACCTGTACAAATTGCCATGAACCGCATTCCGCCAAATTCAAAGTTGAAGGCAACGGGTTATGCACGCAATGTCATTCCGAGGCGGGAAACACGGAATTCCCAACGCTGATCAAGGCCAACTATGACAGCCCGTCGCATCATTTTCACACCGAAGGCAGCGCCGGTGCCCAGTGCAAAAACTGCCATATGCCGGAAAAGACCTATATGGGCATTGATGTACGCAGCGATCACAGTTTTCGTATTCCACGCCCTGATTTGGGGCAGGAAACCGGCAGTCCTGATACCTGCACCAGTTGCCATGACGATCAATCGCAGGACTGGGCGGCGGCACAAATTGCGAAATGGTACCCGGAAAACAACAACCGCCAGCGGCACTATGGCCAGACCTTTGCCAAAGCCCAAAAATACCCCGAAGCCGCGCGCCCCGATCTGGTGGATTTGGCCACGGATACCACGCAGGCAGGCATTGTACGGGCAACCGCTTTGTTTTTGATACAGGGGCAGGCGGATGGCGCAATGGCTGCGGCCACCAAGGATGTTCTGTCAGACCCTGACCCGTTGGTGCGGGCCAATGCCGCGCCCATTCAGCGTGGCGCCGAGGTTCAGGACCGGCTGAGCCGTCTTATGCCTTTGCTTACCGATCCGGTTCGTTCGGTCCGTCTGGCGGCCGTCAAAGAAATGCTGAACATGCCGTCCGAGGCGCTGTCACCCAGCCAGC
>PIVL01000908.1 GCA_003354145.1 Paracoccaceae bacterium | reverse complement strand
CTGGCGCGCACGCTTACCTCCGGCGGTGAACGAGCACGTCGGCTTGATCGTTCGCGAGCTCGCCAATGCGGACGAGTGGGTGCGCGCTGCCGCTGCAGCTGCCGCGGAGCTGGCTGCGGAGCTGGCTGCGGCGCGCGCGGGCAGCCCGTCGGGTGACGACGACGAGGCGGGGGCGCGCGGCGAGCGCGACGACGCCGCCACCGCCAGCGACGTGCTCGAGGAGCTGCGCCAAGCCCTGCTCGCCTGGCTTGACGACCGCAAGCGCCGTGTGCACACAGCGCCTGATGCTGGGTACGCGCCAGAGTGGGACAGGGCAGCGCGCATCCTTGACGAGGGGGGCGAATACTGCTTGCTCGCATACTTCCAGCGCATTGCGGGGGATGACGAGCGTTGGTGCGCCATGCTCCGCAGCCGAGAAACAGCCGACGCCGTATTCGCGTACTTTAACGACCGCGCATTACGAGAGCGTGTGGCAATTATTGGCGCGAGGATCATCGCACGGCGACGGTCGCCGCGCTGGCATCGCGTGGCGGCCCTGCTCATACGCGAGATCGTTGTCGGCGACGGCCAGACGGCGCTCGACCAGATGTGGGACGCGGCGGCGCGCGCAGCGTGCGGAGAGGAGAACGACGTGCCCACGCTCGAGGCGATGCGAACGAGGGCCCGAGGGACCGAGGACGAGGGCGATGATTGGTTTGGCCGCGACGCGCAGTACGTGTACGATGGTCCCGCTGCGCGAGCAGGCGACTTGGAGACAGCGGCTG
>PIVL01000427.1 GCA_003354145.1 Paracoccaceae bacterium | reverse complement strand
TAGTGCTATGTGGCGCGCTCGGTTATGTGGAGTTGGCCACCAGGAGGTGCGTGAAACCTAGCCTGTTTTGATCCGGAACTCCACATAACAGATGATCTTCTAGAAAGGAGATCATCATGAAGAGGCCCAGAATAGAGCAGCAGGCGTGGTCACCGAACTCGGAGTTCATCTACGCCCGAAACAGGATCGAGAAGGCCTGTCCAGAGAATCAACAGACGCTGAAGGCATTCGAGGAGTGGCTCAGGGAGAAGCGAGGCCTTTCTCCAGCGACGGTTACGGTTCGGCTTGGAACGGCATGCACTTTCGTCGATGAGATCACGGATCGTGGCGGCGCACCGTGCGCTCGTCTGGCATTTGAGTCGCTGACTCCCGGTGGCGTTGAGGATTTCTTCGTCTCATACGGCAAGGATCACGGCCAGGCTGCACGTCGTTCCATGCAGGCGTCGATTCGGTTATTTCTAAGATTCGCCGCTTCGAGTGGCTGGGTGGACAGTGAGTTGGCTGCGGCGGTGCCGAGTCTTCCCGTTTTTCGGCTCAGCGGTCTGCCGGAAGGGTTGAGAGACGAAGACCTGTCGATGGTACTCAGTGCGCCGTGGGAGGGATGCGAATGTCCGCTTCGGAATCGGGCCATCATCTTGCTGCTTTCGACCTACGGCGTGCGTCGCAGCCAAGTTTCGGCCCTCCAATTTGAGGACATTGACTGGTTTGGAGGGACGATTCTCTTCGCAGCTCACAAGGGTGGTAAAGAAATTCACCACGATCTCACGGAGGCTGCGGCTGAATCTCTGGCCGACTACCTTGAAAATGAGCGTCCGGCCAGCGACTGCGATTACATATTGCTTCGCCACCGTCCACCGCACCAACGGCTGAATCCGGCAGCGATCTCAGAGATGGTGAGGGCGCGCATGGAGCGTTGCGGGTTGCCACCGCGGTATCCGCATTCGTTTCGGCACGCATTTGCGACCCGGTTGCTCCGGAGTGGGCAGCCCGTCAAAGCGATCGCGGATTTGCTCGGTCACCGATCGCTAGATGCCGTTGCCATCTACGCAAAAGTAGATCATGCACGCTTGCTCGAGGTGGCGATTGATTGGCCGGCGGAGGTGACGCCATGACCCAGTCACGCGCGTTTATGAGCTGGCTCGCACCCTACTTCGATCGCTTTGTTGCGCTCAAACGAGCGAGTGGATTGCTTTACGACTCAGCGAGAAACTTGTTGCTCGCCTTCGATCGGTACGTGCATGCAAGTGCTCCAGAGGCCCCTTTTCGAACAGAGACCCTCATTCAATACGTGACATCCCTCGAGCGCCTGTCACCACGGGGACGGGACAATGCCGTTGGGGTCGTATGGTCAGCCGTGACCTACGCCCGACGCCATGGCGCCCCGACTGAAGCTCTGCCAGAGCGCCCGGCCAGGTCATGGCGATTCTGGCGCCAGCGTCAGCCTCGCATTGTGTCCGCCACGGAAATCGAATGTCTTTTAGCGGCTGCACACCGGTTACCTCCGGAAGGGAGCCTGAGACCTGCGACGATGGCGACCTTGCTCGGCTTGCTGTTCACAACAGGGATCCGAATCGGTGAGGCTCTGGCCCTCGATGTCGGGGACCTCGATCGCCGTGACCGGATTCTGACTATCAGGAAGGGAAAGTTCGGTAAGAGCCGAGTTCTTCCACTGCAACAATCGGTCGCCGAGGCTCTGGCTAGCTACGTGGACCATCCTCTGCGGCCGGTGGGTACGGCGGCGGCTGACCCCTTTTTCGTTTCCGGACGCCGCCGGCGTCTCGCCGATCGTACCGCACGGTCTGCCATCGCCACCGCGTGTCTTCAAGCTGGGATAGCCCATCCCCAGCCGAGGCCGCACGATTTCCGCCATACCTTCGCTGTCCGTCGCGTGGCGGATTGGTACCAAAAAGGGCGGGATGTTAACGCCCTGCTTCCAGCGCTGAGCACCTATTTGGGCCACGTCTCCGTCGAAAATACACGGCTCTACCTGACTGCCAACAGCGCCCTGCTGGAGCAAGCAGCACAACGCTTCGCGCATCAGACGAGGGCACTCGACAAGGTGCTCTCGTGAAGTCCCCCAAGTTCGCAATCGTCTCTCTCCAGAAGCTCGTCCAAGACTTCTTCGAAAAACACCTGACCATAGAACGCAACGCCAGTCGTAATACCGTACTGGCCTACCGTGATGCCCTCAAGCTCTTCCTCCGTCATGCCGCGGAGCGAGCGGGATGCCCCGCTGACCAACTCGATCACTTGATCCTCGACGTCGATGTCGTCCGTTCATTTCTCGAATGGCTGGAGAAGGAGCGAGGGAGTGGCGCACGCACTCGTAACCATCGACTTGCTGTGGTCAAGGCATTCGCGCGCTATGTCGCCTCAGTCGCCCCCGAGCATCTTGAGCGTTGTCGTAGAATCCGGGAACTGCCCCGAGCCGCCTTCGAGCAACCGGAAATACAATACCTTGACGACGATGAAATTCTTGAACTTGCCGGGGCGATAGGTCCCGCCGCGCAGCTCCGTGATCGCGCGCTCTTCCTCCTGCTCTATAACACCGGAGCGCGCGCTCAGGAGATCGTCGATTTGGATCTCTCTGATATCCGGCTCGATCCTGTCCCAATCGTGACCCTCCACGGAAAGGGCCGCAAGCAGCGGACATGTCCTTTGTGGGCGAGGACGGTGGCAGCTCTCGAACAATGGCTCAACGAACGTGGACGCATCGATGGGCCGCTCTTCCTCAACGCTCGGGGCCGTCGTCTCACACGCTCAGGTATCGCCTACATCTTGCGAAAACTATCCGAACGCGCCAAATTGTCACCGAGACATGCGAGGCGGGTAACACCTCATGTAATTCGACACACCACAGCAATGCATCTCCTCCAGTCGGGCGTCGATATCACCACCATCGCAGCATGGCTCGGTCACAGCCAACTCTCCACAACTCACGGGTACATTGAGATTGACTTGCGAATGAAACAAAAGGCGATCGCGCAGACCGCCGCAATACCAGAGATGGCTCAAGGAAAGTACCCCGAAGGAAAGCTTCTCGCTTGGTTGGCTAACCTCGGAAAACCACCGCGTTATGTGCATTCGCCGCCCACAACGACCGTTAATTGATTGAGGAGGAATCGACAGCTTTACATAACCGAGCGCTCCACATAGCA
>PIVL01000104.1 GCA_003354145.1 Paracoccaceae bacterium | reverse complement strand
TGGTCGACCAAAGTTTCGGGGAATAGGCATATGCAAGACGCATCAATCATCATCCTGTTCCTGTTTGTACTGTTCACATTGTTGGGCACCGGCGTCTGGGTTGGCCTTGCTTTGATGGGCGTGGCCTGGGTCGGGATGGAGCTGTTTACCGCGCGCCCGGTAGGTGACGTGATGCTGACCACAGTCTGGACAGCCTCGTCATCCTGGACGCTGACCGCTTTGCCGTTGTTCATCTGGATGGGGGAAATTCTGTTTCGAACCCGGCTAAGCGAAGATATGTTTCGCGGACTGGCCCCGTGGCTGGCAAAATTGCCCGGCGGGCTGGTGCATACGAATATCGTCGGCTGCACGGTTTTTGCCGCTGTGTCCGGATCGTCGGCGGCGACGCTGACCACCGTTGGCAAAATGTCGATCCCCGAGCTGCGTAGACGCGAGTACCCCGAGAAAATGATAATCGGGACGTTGGCCGGGGCGGCGACGCTGGGCCTGATGATCCCGCCTTCGCTGACACTGATCGTTTATGGCGTGACCATCAACGAAAGTATTTCAAAGCTGTTCTTTGCCGGTATCCTGCCAGGGCTATTTTTGGCGACGTTGTTCATGGCCTATGTCGCTGTGATGTCTGTCGTGTCACCCAGTTGGAAACCCAAGACCGAGTCAGCGATGAGTTTTGGTGAGAAAGTTGCAAATTCGCGTTTCCTGATCCCTGTTTTTCTGCTGATTTCAGTGGTGATCGGGTCAATGTATCTGGGTTATGCCACTGCTACCGAAGCCGCCGCTTTTGGCGTGATTGGAGGCCTTGTGCTGGCAGCCAGTCAGGGATCTTTGACATGGAGCACATTTGTCGAAAGCCTGATGGGTGCCACTCGCACATCGGCAATGATTGCGCTGATCCTTGCAGGGGCGGCATTTTTGTCGCTGTCGATGGGGTTCACCGGATTGCCACGAGGGCTGGCCGACCTGATTGCCCAGTGGGAGCTGACAAAATTTGAACTGCTGATGGTTCTATTGGTTTTTTACATCGTGTTGGGCATGTTTCTGGATGGGATTTCGTCAGTTGTTTTGACGATGGCCGTGGTTGAACCGATGGTGCGTCAGGCGGGCATTGATCTGATCTGGTTTGGCATATTCATTGTTGTTGTAGTTGAAATGGCACAGATTACGCCGCCAATCGGGTTCAATTTGTTCGTGCTGCAGGGCATGACCGATCACGAAATGGGTTTTATCGCGCGGGCTGCGTTTCCGATGTTTTTGATCATGGTTGTGATGGTGTTTGTGCTCATCGCCGTGCCTGAACTGGCCACGTGGCTGCCTGAAAACATTCGTAAAGGCCCCGGATAGCCGGGGAATGATCCTAACCGTCCTTGGGTTCGCCGCGCGATATGGTCGTATCTGTTTGGTTTTGGGATTGTTGGCTGGGCTATTGCTGCCTTCGGTTGCCTTCGCGTTGCGTGACTGGCTGCCGGAACTCGTGGCGCTCTTGCTGTTTATCGCGGCGTTTCGAATAGGTCCCAAAGCCGTGCTGGGTGGACTCAATGATGCACGTCACACCCTGTTACTGGTTATCTGCTTTCAACTTGTGCTGCCCTTGGTTGCGGTTTTGGTTTTTGGCGCGGTTGGCCTTCTGGCAACCCCTGTGGGTTTGGCGCTGGTGTTGATGCTGTCGGCCCCATCCGTAACCGGAAGTCCGAATTTCACACTTTTGATGGGGCATGATCCCTCGGCTGCAATGCGGGTTTTGCTGGTCGGCACCGCGCTATTCCCATTGACGATGTTGCCGGTGTTCCTGTCGATCCCCGTACTTGGGTCTCCGATTGATGTGGTTCTGGCCTCATTGCGATTGTTCGGAGTTATCGCTGTGTCTGTCGCATTCGCTTTTGCCTTGCGTAGCCGAGTGACGTCGTTGGATGAAAGTCAGCGTGCTGCATTGGATGGATTATCGGCCATCGTCCTGGCCGTGGTTGTGGTTGGGTTGATGACTGCTCTGGGCCCGGCTCTTCGTTCTGATCCTATGCTGGTGGCAGGATGGATGGCTGTGGCATTTGGAGCAAATTTCGGGCTGCAAATGGCCTGTTGGCTGTGGTTTCGCGCTCGCGGAGTGTCCAACAATGCTGTTGGCATCAGTATCATCGCCGGCAACCGCAATATCGCGTTGTTTTTGGTCGCCTTGCCTTCCGAAATCACCGATCAGTGGCTGCTGTTTTTGGGATGCTACCAGGTGCCGATGTATCTGACCCCCTTGCTGCTAAAACGCGTTTATGGGCGCTGAAGTCACCAATTTTCGGGCAATCCTGGCTAACTGTCCAATTGCTAGCCAATAGCATTTTCGTTTTTCTACGCGTAACCTGATCTTGAATGCAATTTCTGAGCAGCAATGCCAAAGGACACCTTATGTACTGCCTTCCCCGCAAGATTGGCTTAACCTTGCTTGCATTAATGCTGCCGATTTCAACATCCGCCGGTCAATATCTTGATGACCGCTCGACACTGCAAAAACTGATCGAGAGCTTTTACAATCCGATCAACCCAGAGCTTTTCGCAACCCCGCCTCATCAGCCGATAGGTATTGAAGATGGTCACTTTGAGAAAACAAACCAATCTCTGGGCGCGGCTGCGTCATCATTAAGATTGTTGGAGAGAAGTTGATGGAAATGCCGCAAGCTCAGGATTTTCTGGATGAAAGCAAC
The DNA here is from genome assembly GCA_003354145.1 of Paracoccaceae bacterium. Classification (GTDB taxonomy): domain Bacteria; phylum Pseudomonadota; class Alphaproteobacteria; order Rhodobacterales; family Rhodobacteraceae; genus NORP181. The sequence goes on along the minus strand of PIVL01000104.1, from coordinate 10,516 downwards.
GCGCTGGCTTTGATTTTGGCACCACTGAACGACGCCGATTTTGACATGCCAACGCAGTTTAAAGGCTGGAGCATTGATGACGTCATCGGGCATTTGCATATGTTCAACGTAGCGGCGTTGGATACATTGCATGACGACGCTGCTTTCGCCACGTTTTTTGCGCCAATCGCGGCAGATATGGCGGCAGGCAAGAGCATGGTCCAATCGCAATACCCTTGGCTTGACGGGTTGTGCGGACGGGCGTTGTTTGAGGAATGGCAAACAACTGCAGAGAAGGTCGCCAAGGCCTATGGCAACGCTGATCCCAAACGCCGCCTAAAGTGGGCCGGACCGGATATGAGCGTACTATCGTCTATCACTGCCCGCCAGATGGAGACTTGGGCGCATGGCCAAGAAGTGTTTGACGCGCTGGGGCAGGAACGTGTCGAGCAGGATCGCATCCGCAATATCGTACATTTGGGTGTGTCGACCTTTAGCTGGACGTTTTCCAACCGCGCCTTGCCTGTTCCTGATCTTGCCCCGTATGTGCGGCTAACCGGTCCGTCAGGGGCCGTTTGGAACTGGAACACTCCGCAGGACGAGAACGCGGTACATGGTGACGCGGTCGATTTTGCGCGGGTTGTGACACAGGTGCGCAATGTTGCAGATACCAACCTGAAAACGACCGGACAGGCCGCAGCCGACTGGATGGCGATGGCCCAGTGTTTTGCAGGTCCGGCCAATGATCCACCCGCGAAGGGCACGCGGCACATAGCGTAGTATTTTAAGGCACAACGCGATGTTCGGCCTGGCCTTGAGCGATGCCAACAACCGCGATGTCGAACCAGAAAAGCAGGTCGCGCTCCGGGTGCCAAAACGGTCCTTCGCCAAGTTTGCAGGGGCGATCATCAAATACATAGACGGTCATCTTATAGCCTCGTCATAGGACCGCACGATTTTTTCGGCGCGTTTTGCAACGTCATCGGCGGTCATCCCCGGCACATACACCGCTGTGCCAAGCCCAAATCCATCGGCTCCTACGGCGAGCCATTCAGCAAAGTTGTCTGGCCCGGCACCGCCAACTGCAAACACCAATGTTCCGGCTGGCAGAACCGCGCGCATGGCCGCGAGACCAGCAGGCCCAGCCATTGATCCGGGGAAAAGCTTTAATCCGTCAGCCCCGGCAGCAAGTGCGCCCAATGCTTCAGTTGGTGTAAAGACCCCTGGCCAGCTTTGCAGGCCCAACGATTTTGTTTTCTTGATCACAGAGGCGTCAAAATTTGGCGATACGATCAGTTTTCCGCCTGCATCCGCAACGCGATCGACGTCATCAGGTGTCAGGACAGTGCCTGCGCCGATCAAAGCGTCTGTGCCATGGCTGGCTACGATCTGCTCAATACTGTCCAGCGCGTTTGGCGAGTTCAGGGGAATTTCGATTCGATCAATCCCGGCGGCAATCAAGACATCGGCCACAGCCACAGCGTCGAGAGGCGTGATGCCACGTAAAATGGCGATGATAGGACGGCTCATGTGTTCTCTTTCGTTAGGCGATAGGCGGCGGTCAGGCCCGCCAATGTCATGCGGGTGGGGTCGGTAATTGTCGCAGGTGCACCCTGACGGGCGAGTGCGCTTGCGTAAATGTCAGCGGTTTTGTCAGCTCCTATGATGGCAATATTCTGTCCGAGCCAATACGGGCGCGATGCGGCAAGTTCAGCCCCGATCAACAAGCCTGACAGACGGGAGCGGGCAGTTGATTTTGGCTGACTGTTCAGCAGGTCTTCGGCACGCAGCGAAAACAGTCGCGCAGCAATACGTTCGGGTTTTGATATCGCATCCTCAACGGCCTCGAAAAAGGCAGTTTCGTCCCAGCCGACGGCCGCAATGGAATGACGCAGCACGGTATGCTGGCTAAGAGTGGCGAATAGCTCGCCGGTCATAAATGTCTGAAAATTGACAACTTCGCCTGCACTGACAAGCACCCACTTGCTGTGGGTACCGGGCATGCATATGACCCCGTCCCAACCGGGGTTCAAAGCCAGAAACCCGGCGATTTGGGTTTCCTCGCCGCGCATGACATCCGCAGGGTTGGGTTGTTGCAGACCGGGGATGATGTGAACACTTATCACGCTGCTTTTCGTTTTCACGAGAACTGGAGGGGCAAGCGGCATTGTTGGAACCGCTACGTAGGGTGCTTCGACCCAGCCTTGCTTTGCACCAACCATTCCGCAAGCGATGACGGCTGTAGGTTCGGGGCCAAGCCAGTCTGAGATCAAGTTTAGTAAAGCCGGCTCAAATGCCTCGGGTGTCAGGCTGGCCATTCCGTCGACGGAATCCGCATTGGCCAAAGGAGTCGCACCTTGCATGGCCCAGACACGTAGGTGGGTGGTGCCCCAATCGGCAGCAATCCAATCAATTTCGGAGTGGTGTGACAGTGCGTGATCCTGACATTCGTTAAGATGCTTGCAAGGCGGGTTGCTTCGACGAATGCCAGAGTCAGTGGTCAGTTTCAATGCGCAACTTCAATGCGCAACGCGCAAAATGATGGCCTGCTAGTGGGACAAATTACTTACCAGAAAGTCAATGAATGCGCGTACTTTAGGCTGAGTGAACTGGCCTTGGGGATAGAAGGCATTGACGCTCTGCATCTCGACAGGAAGATCGGGTATAACATCCACCACCTCTCCGCGCCCCATCGCTTGGCTGAACAAGAAACTGGGTAGGTAGGCAATGCCAAGCCCTGAGATCACAGCATTGAGCAAAGATTGCCCGTCATTGACAATCAGGCCACCCACGGCGCGAATCTGCCGCAATTCTCCGTTTTGTTCCCGCAGTCTCCACACGTTGGCGCCGGTACTGTTTGAGTGTTGCAAAAGCATGTGATGAGGTAGAGCGTCGATGCTCTCAGGGCGCCCATGCGCCGCCAGATAGTTCGGGCTGGCAATCAGGCGATAACTGGTTTGCGTCAGTTTACGTGCCAGCATCGTGCTGTCCTTGAGCGTGCCAATGCGAATGGCCAGGTCAAATCCTTCTTCGATCAGATCAACGGCTTTGTTTTGCAGAACGATGTTCACCCTGATGTCCGGAAATTCATTCATAAACCCGCCAAGCAGCGGTGAGAGTATGTGAACGCCAAAGTCAGTGTCGACACTGACACGCAGCGTGCCCGAAGGCGAAGAATGCAGAGATGCCACCAAAGCATCAGCGTCGCCAGCATCGTCTAGAATACGAGTGGCGCGATCATAATAAGCCAGACCAATCTCGGTCGGGCTGACCCGCCGTGTGGTGCGGCTTAGCAAGCGGGTGCCAAGGCGCGTCTCGAGGCTGGAAACATGTTTGGACACCGTCGACTTGGCGACACCCATCTTGCGTGCGGCGTCCGAGAAACCACCTTCTTCAACGACGGTGGCAAAGGCTTCCATTTCGGTTAATCGGCTCATATCCAAAACCCTTATTCAAATTTGGCAGACACAAATCCAATGCGTTGAGTGATCTGTGGTCCGCTGTACATTTGATATGGTGCGTTCAGCCTGCGAACAGTTAGTTTCCCGGGTCATCCCATTCCGAAATCCGGCCATTTTTGTTTTCTTGGCCCGAAATTGTGTTAGACGGTGCGGGGTAAGTTGTTCTGCCAAAAGATTTAATGCCGGATAGGAGAAGGTTACTTATCGCTTCAGCCGGATCAGACGGTCTGGTTGGCGCAGTAGGAAAAAGTGTGTTTTGACGCGTGCCCTAAACTGGGATGGGAGATTTTAATGCAGGAATCGACGCCGCTTCACGGCGCCATTTATGTGAAACTTCTGGCAGAAGAGTTGCGTGGTCACGGATATTCCGAACAACAGATTTTTGCGGGTTCAGGTTTGAACGCCAAGGCTTTTGAAGACCGACGCCCGACGGCCCCATATGCAAAAGTGGCAGCATTTTTTGAAAATGCGGCTACATTGATCGACAACGACATTCTTGGTCTGGAAAATGGCATCAAGCGCGATTTTCACTTAAGCGGTTTGGTTTCCTATGTTGGAATAGCGTCGCCCACAGCTTTGGATGCCCTTAATAACATCTCGCGATACCGTCGTGTTTTTAGCGATGCCATAGAAATGAATGTGGATTCATTGGCAAAAAATGGACGATTGGTGTGGTCCTTCAGGGTGTCAAGTACCATCGAGCGGCGTCAGCATGTTGAATTCAGCGCAATTGGGCTGCTGGTGGCACTGCGCCAATGTACCAACCGCGAAATTCGCCCGGATTTGGTGACGTTCAGGCACTCCAGAAACACCAACTTACAGGCGTTCGCTCGTGCTTTTGGCTGCAAAGTTCTTTTCGACCAGCGTGAGAATTGTATTCATTTCAAACCGATTGATTTGGAACTGCATTTGGTTACGGCAGACAACGAGTTGTATGCGATTTTGACAGATTACTGCGATATCGTCCTGCAGAGTAAGTCGCGCAATACTTCGGATTTGCTGATTGACGTAGAGCGCGCGATTGCCGACCGGCTGACTAGCGGAAAGGCAACGCAACATCACGTGGCCAAAACGTTAGGGATGAGCGCACGCACCTTGTCGCGGCGGTTAGCCAAAGAGGAAACGACATTTTTCAAAACGGTTGAAAATTTGCGTCATTCTTTGGCGCAGCAGTATCTGTCCAACAGCGATCTGGTACTAGCGGAAATTGCATTCTTGTTGGGGTATTCCGGACTTAGCAGTTTCAACGACGCGTTTAAGCGCTGGACGGGGAAGACCCCCGGTCAGTATCGGGACAGCTGAATTGTGTCGTTGGTTTGGTAGCTAATGGAAAAACAACAATAATAATGAACGAGGGGGAACTTTCAGAAAGATTTCCCCCTAAGTGTGAAGCTATGCGACGCCGCCTTTGTTTGTTCGGGTTTGCCTCGAATCCGGACACTTCTGATTGACGTACCTCAGGAAATTACCCTAACGTGAGCGCTAACATAGGAAAGTCAGGAAAACCTGCCTTGAGGTGCGCCAACAAGATGAGGATATGGATATGAAGAACATTAAAGGACCAGCGTTGTTTTTAGCTCAGTTTGCGGGCGACGACGCGCCGTTTTCATCATGGGGTGATATTACCAAATGGGCTGCAGACTGCGGCTATGCAGGCGTGCAAGTGCCAAGTTGGGACGCACGATTGATTGATTTGGACAAGGCGGCGGCGTCTAAAGATTACTGCGATGAGTTCAAGGGCGTAGCGCAGGCGAATGGTGTCGAAGTGACCGAGCTTTCGACGCATTTGCAGGGCCAGTTGGTCGCGGTGCATCCCGCCTATAACGAAGGGTTTGACGGGTTTGCTGATCCATCTGTGCGCGGCAATCCCAAAGCCCGTCAAGAATGGGCCGTGGATCAGGTGAAAAAGGCGATCACTGCCAGCCGCAATATGGGGATTGATGCGCACGCCACGTTTTCTGGCGCTTTGGCCTGGCCCTATATGTACCCATGGCCACAGCGCCCCGCTGGGTTGGTTGAAACCGCATTTGACGAACTGGCGGCGCGCTGGTTGCCGATTTTGAATCATGCGGATGAAAACGGTGTTGATGTCTGCTATGAAATCCACCCCGGCGAAGACTTGCATGATGGCGTCACATTCGAGATGTTTCTTGACCGGCTGAACGGGCACGCACGCTGCAACATGCTGTATGATCCGTCGCATTATGTGCTGCAATGTCTGGATTACATTGACAATATTGACATCTACCACGAGCGGATCAAGATGTTCCACGTCAAGGATGCCGAGCTCAACCCAACAGGTCGTCAGGGCGTTTATGGCGGCTATCAGTCCTGGGTTGATCGTGCTGGACGGTTCCGGTCTCTGGGGGACGGGCAGGTTGATTTCGGCGCGATTTTCTCAAAGCTGGCGCAGTATGACTTTGATGGCTGGGCTGTTGTGGAATGGGAATGTGCCTTGAAACACCCAGAGGATGGCGCGCGTGAAGGTGCTGCGTTTGTGCGCGATCACATGATCAGGGTGACCGAACGGGCGTTTGATGATTTTGCTGATGGTGGCACAGATGAAGTAGCCAACCGACGGATGTTGGGAATAGGGGACTGATCGATGGCAATCGAAGGAACATCCGAAGCACAAGGCCAACGCATTCGTCTTGGTATGGTTGGCGGAGGGCGCGATGCGTTCATCGGAGCAGTGCATCGCATCGCCAGCCGGATTGATGACAAATACGAACTGGTGTCAGGCTGTTTCAGCTCGACCCCCGAAAAGTCACAGCTATCCGGGCAAGATCTGGGTCTTGATCCAAAACGTGTTTATGACGACTACGTCGAAATGGCCAAACGTGAGGCGCGCCGCAAAAACGGCTGCGAGGCGGTGGCGATTGTGGTGCCCAATCACATGCATTACCCGGTGGCCCGCGAGTTTTTGAAACGTGGCATCCATGTGATTTGTGACAAACCACTGACTGCACAGCTTAGCGAAGCGCGCAAAATGGTGAAGGCGGCTGAAAACTCGGATGCCCTGTTTGTACTGACCCACAACTACACCGGTTATCCGATGATCCGTCAGGCCCGCGAAATGGTGGCGTCAGGTGAGTTGGGCAATATCCGGTTGGTGCAGGTTGAATACCCGCAGGACTGGCTGACCGTCGAAGAAGAAGGCAGCGGCAACAAACAGGCCGAATGGCGCACCGATCCCGAACGATCCGGGGCAGGGGGTAGTATTGGGGATATCGGTACGCACGCCTTCAATCTTGCGTCATTTGTCTCGGGTCTAAAGTTGCAAGAGCTTTGCGCCGATATGCAAAGTTTTGTTGACGGGCGTCGCGTCGACGACAACGCACACGTCTTGATGCGGTTCGAAGGTGGCGCGCGCGGTATGTTGTGGTGCAGTCAGGTTGCCCCCGGCAACGAGAACGCGCTGAAGTTGCGGGTTTACGGTGACAAGGGTGGGCTAAGCTGGTCGCAAGAGGAACCCAACACATTGTGGCATTCACCCTTCGGAGAGCCGACGCGCAAACTGAGCCGTGGCAACGCCGGGACGGGCGAAGCAGCAGCACGCATGTCGCGTATCCCTCCGGGGCACCCAGAAGGCTATCTGGAAGGCTTTGCAAACATCTATACCGAAGCTGCATTGGCGATCCGGGCAGCACAGGCCGGAGCCGATGTGCCAAGCGAAGTGGTCTTTCCATCCGTTCAGGATGGGATGGATGGCGTTGCCTTTGTCGATGCATGCGTGCGGTCTTCGGGGCGCAACGGGGCTTGGGTCAAACTGGCAGTCTAGAAATCTCAATTTAGCAACTATTTGAACCGGCGCGAATTTTTCGCGCCGGTCTTCAATGTAAAACTGGCGTGATCTGCTGCAGCTCATTTACATAACGAGCTTAATCCCAGCCAAATAAAACCCTGCAGCGTGGATGATCTCGCATTGCGCTTTGTTAGCGCTATCAGTATTATGCGCGCAAACGTACAGAGGATCGAAAAAATGGCAATCAAAATTGCAATTAACGGATTTGGTCGAATTGGCCGTTGCGTCCTGCGGGCATGGATCGAAACCGGCCGCGACGATATTGAGATTGTTGCGATCAATGATCTTGGACCGGTTGCGACAAGCGCCCATTTGCTGAAATTCGATTCCGTCCACGGGCCCCTGAATGTGGAGGTATCAGTAGAAGGGGATTACCTGATCGTCGGGGACCACCGCATTCGGGTAACGGCTGAACGTAACCCGGAAAATTTGCCGTGGTCGGACATCGACATCACGTTTGAATGTACCGGGGTGTTCAACTCGCGCGACAAAGCGGCGGTGCACCTTAAAAATGGATCAAGCAAGGTGCTGATCTCGGCCCCCGGTGCGGGTGCCGACAAAACCGTAGTCTTTGGCGTAAACGACCAAACGCTGACTGCGGCTGATGTCATCGTGTCAAACGCGTCCTGCACAACCAACTGTCTAGCCCCAATTGCCAAGGTTATGGATGAGGTATTCGGAATAGAAACCGGTTATATGACAACCATCCACAGCTATACCGGAGATCAACCAACACTGGACCGGACGCATGGCGATCTTTACCGCGCCCGCGCCGCCGCATTGTCAATGATCCCAACATCGACAGGTGCTGCCAAGGCCGTATCCTTGGTGTTGCCACAGCTTGCCGGGAAACTGGATGGGTCAGCCATCCGCGTTCCTACTCCGAACGTGTCAGCTGTTGATCTGTGCTTTATGCCCTCCCGTTCAACATCCATCCAAGAAGTGAACGACGCCGTGCGACAGGCTTCGCAGTCTGGACCGCTCAAGGGAATACTGGCCGTAAACGACCTGCCGCTTGTGTCGTCCGATTTCAATCACAATCCATACTCGTCCATTTTGGCAAGCGATCAAACCCATGTCGGTGACGGTGGAATGGTACGTATATTGTCCTGGTATGACAACGAATGGGGCTTTTCCAACCGGATGTTGGACACAGCCGTCGCAATGGATCACGCGACCGGCTAATTCTGACAATCAGCAAGACTTTGGGCACAAACGTGTCGGCAGGGCGCGCCTAACAAGGTGCGCCTTGTTTTGTTCCGAGTCGGCAGATCGCCTATTAAGTGTGGTCAATCGTTTAGCTCTCTTTGCATTGTTTCCAAAGAATTTAGGAATACTGATGAAAACCGGGTAATTCCACGTGGAAACAATTTGTTTCTGCTGAAAAACTCATATTCATTTCACCAACTGTTATCTGAAACTGGGCTCTTCGGCGCCCAAAATTGACGCTGATGATCCTAGGCCAGAGGGTTAAGAATTTCGTTTGTGTAACTAGTGCTGGCTCTACTAAACACTCCCGGGGCTTTTTTCGTCTTTGGGTGAAAATGAAATATGCGGTGGGTTGGCAGTACTGTCGACGTGGCCGCCAATTAGGTCCCGAGCTGTTGTTTTGGGTGATGACGAGGAAAGAAATTATGCGTGAAGGGGGGTCGGATTTGGTGATCTGTAAATCCGTTTCAATTATTGGGACAGGCACGGCTTTGATGGGCCGATTTCTAACAACTTTTTTCAGGGCTGCTGGCGCTGAATTTACGCACGCAGGGGGTTGATATGTACATATTTCTATTGAGCTCCCGCGCCTGGGATGTTGTTGTAAGGCTATGTGGGGGGAACCCAAATTCCAACATGCTTGATCAAAAACTCATAGCGAAAACATCCCGCTACGACCAAATGGTTATACCGGGGCGGCGGTTTTGAAGGACGGCTTTGACAATATCCCCGTTGCTGAAGCCAGCACGAGACATCTTGGGAAGAATGTTCCAGATAGTGTTCAAAGCACGGACAATATAAAATACAAACGGTTCCGCCGTCGCGGAAATCGAGACGAGATTCATCAGGCTGAAACTGTGTCTCGGGGCGCAAAACCTGCAGCTGTTCCAGTAACGATGCGCAAATGCGATCCTCCACTGGTTTTGCATGAAGCAGTAAGGATCCCTGATCCGGCCACAAAGCAATCGGACGAAATACTGCGTTGGAATGCTTTGCGCCCTGTTACAATTGGTGGACCTCAGATATTTACTGGCACTACCCCATTGGTCAGTTTCAATCGCAATGACCCCGCTTCCAGAGCGTTTGATCAATTACGCACCCAAGTGCTACAAACCCTTCGTTCAAACGGTTGGAGCCGCATTGCAATTGCCGCTCCGACGCCGGGATGCGGCAGTACGTTTACGGCCGTGAACCTTGGATTGAGTTTTTCTCGCGTCCCCGGTAGCCGCATCTTGCTGATGGATTTGAATCTGCGTGCACCCGGTATAGCTGCCGCGCTTGGTGTGAATAGTACGGGTGATATGCGCAACTATCTTAGCGGAAATATAGCCTCGTCGCAATTTTTGGTCCGCCCCAAGGACACACTGGCCCTCGGGTTGGCAAGCAAGCAAGAGCAGGATGCGTCAGAATTACTTCTTCACCAGCGCACCGCCAAGGTGCTCAATGCAATAAACAAGGACTTTCGCCCGGATGTGACGATATACGATCTTCCGCCGGTTCTTGCTTTTGACGATTTGGTGGCGCTTTTGCCGCAAATTGATGGCGTTTTGCTTGTAGCGGACGGAACCAAAACGACTGCGGCCCAAATAAGGGCCAGCGAATGTGCTTTGGAAGGGCGGACAAAAGTGCTGGGTGTTGTTCTCAATCAAGCACGAACCAGCGATACGCAATCCTACCAGGACTCATAACCAAAGGTTAAAAGAATTGAACTGAATGGCTTTGCCATAGTTTTGCCAATGTAGAGTGATCAATTGTCTCCCACAATCCGGTTTCGACGCAACCATGTGCCTGAAAGTTAGATCCGGACAATCTGGAAAAGAGCTTAATGGGCCCGATTTATTCCCTTGATGATGTCATCGACATGGTGCGTCGACGCGCCTTTGTAATGCTGCTTGTAATCAGCATAGGCGGATTCGTGTCGTTTTGGGTCGCAGTGAATCAGGCCGACATGTTTGTTTCGACCGAAGTTATCCAGATTGAGCATCCAGAGATCGCGGGTGAAAAGGCGACAGCAACGAGTTCATGGATTCAGCGATTGCAGGTCATCGAACAACGGCTGAAG
>PIVL01000103.1 GCA_003354145.1 Paracoccaceae bacterium | reverse complement strand
GATACGTTCATGGAACCGTGCCAAATGCGGTGAGGTATAAGCGTGAACCGTTTTTCCAGCAGCTTCAAGCCCCGCACGGATCATCGCCTGCGTTGATCCTTTGCCATTGGTTCCGGCGAAGTGGATCACGGGCGGCAGATCGTTTTGCGGATTGCCCAGCGCTTCTAGCAAACGCCAGACCCGGTCCAGCGTCAGATCTATGACTTTGGGATGCAGCGCCATCATCCTTTCAAGAATGATGTCCGATGACTTCTGTGTCATGCGGCGCTGTCGTCTTTGTTGTCACTTTCGTTTGTCGGCTCGGGTGCCGTCGATTCTTCGGTCGCGTCTGGTGGCGGCAGATCACCACGAACGACAGGCGGAAGCCCCAGCAACATACGCGTGATAAGGATCAGTTCCTCGCGCATGTCGTTACGTTTGGTGACCCGGTCCAACATACCATGATCAAGCAAGTACTCGGCGCGCTGGAACCCTTCGGGTAGTTTTTCACCCAGAGTTTGCTGAATTACCCGTGGCCCGGCAAAACAGATCAGCGCGTTGGGTTCGGCAATATGAACGTCCCCCAGCATCGCATAGCTGGCTGTCACCCCGCCGGTCGTCGGGTTTGTCAGCACCACGATATAGGGCAATCCGGCCTCTTTCAGCATTTGAATTGCCACCGTCGTGCGTGGCATCTGCATCAGGGACAATATCCCTTCTTGCATACGCGCGCCGCCAGCTGCAGCAAACAGGATCAACGGGCGCTTTAGCTTTATCGCCTCTTGTGCCGCCGCAATGATCGCATTGCCCACATACATGCCCATCGAGCCGCCCATAAACGAGAAATCCTGACCTGCAGCTACAATTGGGGTACGGCCCAGTTCGCCCACCGCAACAATCATCGCCTCTTTCTCGCCGGTCGTCTTTTGTGCAGCTTTCATTCGTTCCGGATACCGTTTTTGGTCACGGAAATTCAACGGATCGGCCTTGGGATCAGGTATGTCGACTTCGGTAAACAGGCCGTTGTCAAACAACGCTTCGAACCGGGCTCGTACGGCGATCTTCATATGATGGCCGCAACTTGTACAGACATTCAAATTGTCGCTTAGTTCGCGATGGAACAGCATAGTTCCGCACTCATCGCATTTCTGCCACAGGTTTTCAGGAGTTTCACGGCGCGAGAAGATCGAATTGATCCGGGGCCGGACATAGTTTGAGATCCAGTTCATGGCGATGCCTTAAAAGTACGATGCTAAGGATGAAATAAGCGCCTGCGCAAAGAAATGCAATCAACGAGCCAACGCTAATCGAGCTGTAAGCCAACTGACCCCCAACATCGCGAAATCCACAATTAGCCAAGGGCGGATTTGGTCCGCGTCCGACGTGGAAAACGGCAACAGATAAAGCGACAGGCCGTTTAGGCTGTCGGGCATCGCCAGTACCAACAATGCAGCAAAGTTGTTGAACAGATGCAGGGCGATTGCGGGGCCCAATGTTCCGGAACGCGCCGTCAGATCAGCAGCCAACACTCCAAACACACCTGCCCAAACAGCGATAAGAAAAGCATTTTCTCCTGCTTCGGCAGGCGTAAAGTGACCCAGTGCGAACAACGCAGATGGCAATACAATCCAAATCAACGGATTAGAGAATCGGGCAGCTAGAGTTTGCTGAATGTAACCGCGAAACAGAATTTCCTCGGAACTGGATTGAATAAGGACAACCACTATCGACAGCGGCAGCAAGGCAAGCCATGAGGTGAAAGTCATATTCTGGACAGGAGTGCCGCCAAATCCAAATGGCGGTAGCACAAACAGTATTACGCCCAAAATCGCCAACAGTCGAAACACCTTCCAGAATTGTCGTATTGTCTTCGGCAAGGGGCCGATTATGCTGAGCGTTGATCGTTTCTGCATAATCCGCGCAGCGACCATGACACCCAGCATCACCACAACAAAGCTCCCCATCAATATCAGCATTGATGCAGGCGAAGTTCCAAGAGGTGCAGAATTGGACATCTCGGCCCGATAGAAATCCGGCGCAAGACCCTGTACGAAACCGTTGATAAGAGAGCTAAGCGTGATTGTTACGGCCGCAACAATTCCCAATCCAACCAGCAACCGCCATAATTCTGGGTGCGGCCGCGCAGGTAAAACCAACTCTTCATGCGGGGAATACGCGATAGGATCAGGTATTTTCACTAGGCTTTCTCACATTTATGGCATCCTCCAAGGATTGGGTTTTGGCCAATTCTGCAATATCAATGTTTGAGGATCGCAACACATCAACCAACCCGTTCAGATTTCCCGACACCGCTTCGAGCAGGTTCATAGCAACAGAGGCATCGCTTTCGATGACGGCACGAAACTCGTCTGCCCCAATCCGCAAGAACTTTGTGTTGTCGACGGACACCAGATCAAGCCGCCGCGGTTCTTTTAGAATAACCGACATATCACCGATCAGCCGACCTGGCTCAATCAATGCAACAGAAACGGCTTCGACGCCATCACCTTTTAATAGCAGTTCCGCCGACCCTTCTAAACACAGATAAGCCGCGTCAGCCTGTTCCCCGGTTGAAAATATCGCCTGCCCAGGCTTGGCGTCAAACCATTGCGCACTAAAGGCCAGCAGGCGTTGATTACGAGCATCCAGCCCTGAAAACAGTTCTGTCGCTGCAATAATACGAAATTTTCGACGCAGATCAGCTGCTCCGCTTTCGTCCAGGTCGCCACGTTCAGTAGGTTCAAACCCATCAATACGCCCATCCTCAAGCTCGATGAACATATCGTAGGCTTTGGGGTGTTCGAAATGCGTTTCCATGAAGATGATAGTCGTATCAGGTAGTAACTTGCGCAAATTCTGCCGTGTTCGCAGTCGACTTTCGGAATCGTGGCTGGCCAATACCGTATCCAAAATCAGAATGTCCGGACGTTTGATTCCTGCCCGGCTAAAGGCGGCGCGTTCTTGCAAAACCGTGGGAAGTTTTGCGCCACCTAACCCGGTTTGCAGATCATAGATAATGGCCGAAACCTGCCGTCGCAAACCGTGCTCATTCAGTACATCGGCCACCAAATTTTCTACTTCTTCCGCTTTGGCACCAGCCATCGCCGAAACTCGGCCAAAAATCGCATTTTCGACCACCGTCAAACGCGGAACATATGTTTCCGGGTGGATCGGAATAAACATATCCCCGGTTAGGCGGCGCAGATTTTCACCCTGTGTTTTGCGGATCGTCAAAATCCGGTCTTTGTATTCCTGCGGAAAACTTGGGCCGATCTGCTCGGCGGTCAAAACAAACGGCACAGTCATTAACATCGCTCGCTCGTCCTCGCTTAGGCTAGCGTCGCCCTGATGCCTGCGTTTCTCGGCGACATCAGACAGGCGATGATACATATCCTCACTCAACCCCAATCGAAGGAACAACGGGTGGTCGGTGTCATCACGCCCAAAAGTCTGGCCAAGCGTATCCATCACTGCCAGCGAAATAGCTATGGCATCGTCGTCCAGTTTCTGATCGCGTAGAATTTTGAAAAAGATCCGCTCTTCGGCCAGCCCTACCTGCGAAATGTCCCGCGCGGGTGACGCGAACAAAAGGTTCCCGGCAAGCGGCACGGCAGGGTTAAATGTTTCCGCCTCAAAGCGGTGAATCGCCTTATCCAAACCCTTTTCCTTAAGTCGGCGAAAAACTTCTGGGCGCAAAGCAACAAGGCTAGCTGCCAGTTTTGGATGCAGTTTCGGATCAATCCGAGACCGCATAGTACGCCGGAAATAGCCTTCGTCTGTACCCATGGATTCGACCAGTTTGAACCACCAGTCGCGAATTTCCTCGCCATCGGCCAACCCGGCCAGTTCCGGATCAAGCCAGTCGACGGCCAGTGGATCAGAGCTATTGCCTGCCCGCTTCGCCTCTATCGCACGGCGATCTTTCCGGGCTTCGTCCAATTTTTCCCCATGAGGTTTGACTCGCAGCGGCATCAGCAGATTTTCCCCTAAAGTACCGTCAAACAGGTAAGGGCGCGAATGGGCATAACCAATTCGGGCCGCGATCACCGCCTGATGCATGTCCTCCAATGGATGCCCCGACAGAATGACATCACCTCTTACTGGCAACGCCTCGCGAGTCAGCAGCGCTGCAAAAGCCCCACGTTCCGCAGCATTTTTGCATTTGATCGCCACACGAGCACCGTGCGGGATATTCAGATTGATGTCCTCAAGGACGGTATTTCCATCCTGATCGCGAACAGTGACGTTATTGATGTCAATCGGACCACGCAAATGTGGGATTGTATCGGGCTCTCCCTCAAACAGCTCTTCTTTGACCATTCCATTCGGATCAAACCGCTCCATCACGATTTCCCAACGCAACGCCATATCCTGCGTTTGATTGTAGTAGACCAGCAGTTCTTTCCAGGGCGAAGACAGGTCTTTATAGGCCGCCAGCGCCGCCACCAACGCACCTACAGTAATTTGCCCGACAATCGCCAGATACCCGCCAACCAGATAGAACAGAAACGGCGTCAATTGAGTGATGAAGTTGTTGAGAAACTTCATAAAGAATTTCTTTTGGTAAATCTGAAAGCGGATTTCAAACAAGCTGCCAAGCCGCCCTGTGAACATCGCAAGCCGATGCCGCCAGCCTCCGTTTGAGCGCAAATCACCGATCCCGGCGGCGCTCTCGCCAATTTCTGCGGCCAGCTGGCGAACTTCGTGAATACGCTCTTTGTTCAGCAGGTTGATCTGACGCTGCAACAACGGGATCAACCACGCCTGAAGCGGAATCAGCGCAATCGAAGCCAGCCCGAACCATACGCTTTGTATAAACAGAAAGATCATCACTGTGGCCATTTGTCCGGCCTGAAACACTGGTTGCGCCACCGCATCCCCCATCAACCCACCCATCGGTTCGGCTTCGGATGTGACCATCGACACCAATTCGCCTTGACTGGTGGTGCGGAAATAGGACTTCGGGAATCGCAACATTCGACTGATCAATTTGTAACGCAGCCGCCGCAAAAGACGTTCTGACAGCACGCCTTTCATCGTGTTGATGCGCATTTTCATCATGCCGCTGACCAGTACCATCGCCAGAAAAGCAAAGCACAACACTGACAAGTATTCGATCTTGGTCAGGTCAAAACCCATCAATGAAATAATGTTGGTCGGCGAACCGATGGCATCGTTGATTATGCGCTTGGGCAGTTCCAGTGTCACAAACAGGAACGGAAATGATGCAAGCGTAAAAAACAGCAACAGGATTTGCTGGCGCTTGGAATACTTCCAGATAAACGCGAAAATAGTGGGTTCCATGAAATGCGCCCTGAACCAGCTGAACTACAAACCAACGCAGCCAGAATTGACCGGTTGATAGGTCAAGGACGGTAAGCAATGGCATCTGTGATTACAAGGATTGCAAATGCACATATACCGTTCGCCCTTGTGCCTGAGCGGGCGCGCCGTTATTGCAAAAGACAGCCAAAATTTAGAGGTTTCGCCATGCTAAAGCGTCAGTTTGACAAATCAAAACTTCCAAGCCGTCATGTAACCGAAGGCCCGGAGCGTGCACCGCATCGGTCCTACCTTTATGCGATGGGGCTAGGCGAGGAAGAAATTCATCAGCCGTTGGTTGGGGTCGCCACCTGCTGGAACGAAGCCGCGCCTTGCAACATCTCGCTGAACCGTCAGGCGCAAGCCGCCAAGTTGGGCGTCAAATCCGCCTCGGGAACGCCGCGAGAATTCACCACCATTACCGTTACTGATGGCATTGCCATGGGGCACGAGGGCATGCGGTCATCGCTGGCCAGCCGCGAGGCGATTGCCGACACGGTTGAACTGACCATGCGTGGCCATTGTTATGATGCCATTGTTGGGCTGGCGGGTTGTGACAAATCCCTGCCAGGTATGATGATGGCGATGATCCGTCTGGATGTCCCGTCTGTGTTTGTCTATGGCGGTTCAATCCTTCCGGGACGGATTGATGGAAAAGATGTCACCGTTCAGGATGTGTTCGAAGCGGTCGGCCTGCACCAAGCCGGCAAAATAACTTCTTGTGAGCTGGAAAAACTCGAAGCGATCGCCTGCCCGTCAGCCGGCGCCTGTGGAGGTCAGTTCACGGCCAACACTATGGCCTGTGTTTCCGAAGCCATTGGTTTGGCTTTGTTGAACTCATCCGGTGCTCCAGCCCCTTATGAGAGCCGCGATCACTATTCGATTGCATCTGGCCAGGCTGTCATGAACCTGATTGAAAAAAACATCACAGCCCGCGATATCGTGAACCGGAAATCGTTGGAAAACGCAGCCCGCATCGTGGCCTGTACCGGTGGGTCAACCAATGCTGGTCTGCACTTGCCTGCTATGGCACATGAGGCAGGCATCGACTTTTTCCTTGATGACGTTTGCGAAATCTTCCGCGACACGCCGTATTTCGTCGATCTGAAACCCGGTGGCGCCTATGTTGCCAAAGACCTTTACGAAGCGGGTGGTGTGCCTGTTGTGCTGAAGGAACTGCGCAAAGCCGGACTCCTGCACGAAGATTGCATGACAGTTACGGGCAATTCCTTGGGCGAAGAACTGGACAAAATCGAAGGCGAAGCAGATGGCCGCGTGATCTATCCTGTGGAAACCCCAATCAGCACCACCGGAGGCGTCGTTGGCCTTAAGGGTAATCTTGCCCCCGAAGGTGCAATCGTCAAAATTGCCGGGATGAGCGGCAATCAGATCGTGTTCACCGGCCCTGCCAACGTGTTTGAATGTGAACAAGATGCATTTGAGGCGGTGCAAGACCGGACCTATAAAGAAGGCGACGTTTTTGTGATCCGTAACGAAGGCCCTTCTGGCGGGCCAGGCATGCGCGAAATGCTGTCCACGACAGCGGCTCTGAGCGGACAAGGTATGGGTGCCAAAGTGGCATTGATCACCGATGGTCGGTTCTCGGGCGCGACGCGCGGTTTCTGCGTCGGTCACGTTGGCCCAGAGGCTGCACACGGCGGACCGATTGCGTTGCTTCAGGATGGTGACATCATCACCCTAAACGCGATTGAGGGTACCATCGAAGTTGATCTGACGGATGAAGAGCTGGCCGCGCGTAAAGCCAATTGGAAAGGCCCACGCGAAACCATCTATGGGTCGGGTGCCTTGTGGAAATACGCTCAACTCGTCGGGGAAACCTACAAAGGTGCGGTAACGCATCCCGGTGGAGAGGCTGAAAAACACAAATATATGGACCTCTAGAACCATTCCTGCCCTGCGCGGATATATTCTGCGCAGGGATATTGTTTCCAAATCGTGGATAAACTGCGCCAACCACGCAACAATAATCGGCGATACTGCATTTCCAGGTTTATTTACCCGAAAGCATTTCATTACATACTCTTCTAATAGCCCGGTGGTGTTTTACCTCCGGTGACGAGGAACAGAATGGGCAGAATACTGGATCGTGTTTTAGATGCGCGCATGTTGCGACGCTGGCGCAAAGCGGCACTTGCTTCGGAGCAGGTCGCGTTGCCGCAACTGCGGGCCCAGCGCAACGAAGCCCGCAAATTGCGGTCGCATCTGGATCGTCTGATCCATGTGGCCGAAGGTCGGCTTGCGCTACCGCAGATAGGATCATCATTTTTTGCGCGCCCGCATGGCACTGATTGGTCCTGGAGGCCTAGTCTTTGGCGCGGACCGCTACCATCTCCGGGTCTGTCATCAGTTCCAAGCAAATCCAAGCTGGGCGAAGAAGTGACCTTGTTCCATGATTGCGATTTTTCCGAACTGACGCTGCGCCAACTGCGCAACACCCGCGAAGAGGATATTGCACCATACGGGCTGCGGATGGACGTTTTCAAATTCGATGGCTCGTTTCTATCGCTGGTCATTGATTTGCCGGACCAAGCGGCCAGCGGATTGACGCAAAATCATCTTTTGCGGGTCAACACAAATATCGAAACCGAAAAACCGCTTGAAATCTTTTGCCGCCTGAACATCAAACATGGCCCCAACACAGAACAGATCGTGCGTGAGCTGCCGTTGAACGAAAAAGATGTGATGGTTGAATTTGATCTGGCCTATTCGCGCCTGAACGAAAAGCGGATTGAGCGGGTCTGGCTGGACCTGATCTTTGAAGCGCCAGACTTTAATCAGGTGGTCCTGCGGGACGTCACCTTTGTCCGCCAATTGCGCGCAGCGATATAGGAAACTGGAACGATGAGCGATCTCACCCTGACAAAAACCCTGATGCGTAATAGTGTGTGGGAGGGGATCATAACCAGCGCCAACGATACTGCTGCACGCCCTGACATTGCAGTGATGTATCTTGATCAACCTGTTGATCAGACCGAAGTGTCTGAAGGGCCGGGCAAGGGACAGTGGACGTTAAAGGTTTCAATTCCACCACATGCGATCGCAGATGGGGTGCAGACATTTGTGATTTATGACAGCGCAGATGACAGCAAACTGGCGCATTTCTCACTGGTTGCAGGGGATCCGCTTGCAGACGACATGCGTGCCGAAATTGAATTGTTGCGCGCCGAGTTGGACATGCTCAAACGTGCGTTTCGACGGCATTGTTTAGAGACCATGTAAGTTGGGCGCGTGGGTTTTCACCCACCCTACGCCAGGACAAAATGCATCTTTGTAAACTGTGAGCGCAATTCTGCGACTTCGGCTGCCAATTCTTCGGGCGCATTGCTGTTCAGTCCACGCACGACCAGTTCTGCAATTTCGCCCACGTTGTCGGGCGTAACACCCCAGCGCACCAGTTCCGGCGTGCCGATACGCAACCCATTCATGTCGCCCTCAATCGCATCAATCGGCAACCCGATGCCGCAGGCCAGAAACCCCGCCTTACGGAGTTTCTTGGACGAGGTTTGCCCACCACCATAGGCCGCAGCTTCAACTGCGAACTGATGCGAACGGGTGAACCCCTGCCCCTGTGCGAACACAGGCACGCCTGCCGCATCCAAGGCCGCCGCAAATGCCTGCGCCGTACTTATCATCATCGCTGCGTAGTCGCGCCCATACTCGCGCCAGTCCAACATGGTCATCGCCAAAGCCGCCGATTTGGCCGCATCAAAATTGGCAGTCATTCCCGGAAAAGCTATCTGATCCAGACGTTGCGCCATTTCGGCGTCGTTGGTCACAATCAGCCCACCTGCTGGCCCACCAAGACTTTTGTAGGTACTCATCGTCATCAAATGCGCGCCTTCGGCCAATGGGTCAGGCCAAGCTTTGCCCGCGATGATCCCGCATTGATGGGCTGCATCGAACAACACTCTGGCCCCAACCAGATCAGCAATCTCACGCACTTCGCGTACGGGATGCGCGAACAGGTTCAGACTGCCGCCGATGGTGATCAGTTTAGGCCGCACCTGCAAAGCCAGTGCACGCAAAGCAACCAGATCAACTGTATAACCATCCGCATTCACTGGTGCCGGATGTGACGCCAACCCGTAAAGCCCAGCGCACCCATCCGCGTGATGCGTCACATGACCACCGATAGACGCCGGAGGCGCAATGATTGCGTCACCGGGTTTGCAGGTCGCCAAGAATGCATAAAGGTTGCCAATTGCCCCAGACGGCACCCGAATTTCAGCGAATTTCACCCCGAACACTTCGGCACATAGCTCGGCGGAAATCACCTCGATCTCTTCAATCGCTTCCAGCCCCATTTCGTATTTGTCACCCGGGTATCCCAGCGACGGACGACTGCTGATGCCGGTGGATAACAGCGCCTCGGCGCGGGGGTTCATTACGTTGGTGGCGGGGTTCAGGTTGAAACATTGCTGTTCATGAATAACGCGGTTCTCATTGGCCAGCGCTTCAATCCGCCCGGCGATTGCCTGACTGTCGGCCCCAGAAGTTTGTTCTGCATAGGATTGGATCAGGCTTTCACAGGCATCAGGGACCCAAGTGCGATGGTTTAGCGCTGCCATGATCATTCTCTCCTATAATCGATGTCCGAGAACAACATGCGCGAGCCGCGCAAAGCAACTACGATTTGCGACGCCGTATGGAAGAATCTTGTCCTGAAAACGACAAATGGCCATGCATTTCTGCACGGCCATTCAAATAGTTCAGAACCAATTCTGATTACTTGCTGATCGACAACGCGGAAAGCCCAGTCAGTAAATCAACCGCATAAGCTAGTTGATGGTCATTTTCACGAAGATCTGCGGCCGCTTCAGCCTTTTCACGTTCCTCTTCGATCTGACGAATTTCGTCCTCGGTCAGGCTGTCATTGTTCAGACTGCCGCGCAGCTCCGCCTCAGAACGGAATGGACTGGTTGTATCCTCTTCCTCTTTATCTTCATTTGGGCTACGCCTTGGCTGTTCCACAACAATGTCGGGGGAGACGCCCAGCGCCTGGATGGACCGACCCGACGGCGTATAATACCGCGCCGTGGTCAGGCGCATGGCACCTTCACTGCGCAGCGGCATTACCGTCTGAACAGACCCTTTGCCAAAGCTTTTTGTACCAACAACAATCGCCCGGCGGTGATCCTGCAATGCACCGGCAACAATCTCGGATGCCGAGGCAGAGCCGCCGTTGATCAACACAACAACCGGCTTGCCTTCAGCCAAATCGCCTGCGGTGGCGTTGAACCGGTCTCCGTCTTCAGGGTTACGACCGCGGGTGCTGACGATTTCGCCTTTTTCAAGGAAGGCATCCGATACGCTGATCGCTTGCGTCAGCAAACCACCGGGATTGTTGCGCAGGTCCAGTACGATACCGTTGATATTATCCATTCCTCCAGCGGCTTCGACCTGTTCTTTGAACCCGGCCACAAGGTTGGGTGTGGTCTGGTCGTTGAACGTGGTGATACGCAAAACGATAGTTTTGCCTTCGATGCGCGAGCGAACGGCCGTCAGTTTGATGGTATCGCGGATGATTGACACGTCAAACGGCTCTGGCTCGCCTTCGCGTACGATGGTGACAATAATTTCGGACCCGACCGGACCGCGCATCAGGTCGACTGCCTTGTCCAAAGTCAAACCCAGAATGCTTTCGCCGTCCACATGAGTGATGAAATCACCAGCCTCAATCCCGGCCTCATCCGCAGGAGTGCCATCCATTGGCGACACCACTTTGACAAAACCCTCTTCCTGCGTGACCTCAATCCCAAGACCACCAAATTCGCCGCGCGTCTGCACACGCATTGCATCGGCGTCATCCGGTGAAAGATAGCTGGAATGCGGATCAAGCGAGGTCAGCATTCCATCAATCGCTGCTTCGATCAACTCTACCTCGTCCACTTCTTCGACGTATTGAGCGCGGATGCGTTCAAATATGTCTCCAAACAAATCCAACTGTTCATACACACTAGAGGTTTTGGCGCTCTCCTGTGCCAACAGCGGGCCCGCGATCTGCGTTGTGGCCAAAACCCCCGCCACGGTACCGGCCAATGCGGCCATCACAAACTTCTTCATGTTTTATTGTCCATCCTTGTCGGTTTGAAACCACGATTCGGGGTCCACAGGGCTGCCACCCTCTCTGACCTCTATATAGAGAGTTTCTGAGCGTCCGCCACCAGTCCCATCACTGCTTGTTGATAGAATAGCACCACTTTCTGGCGCACTCCCGCCCATTAACCCTATTGGAGCACCCGCAGGGATCACCTGACCGGCCTCTCCGAACACGTCCTGCAGTCCAGAGAGTACAAACAAAACACTTGGTTCGGGTTCAAGGATCATCACATTTCCAAGATCAAGCAACGGGCCACGGTACCGAATTGTCGAAGCTGTCGGCGCTGTGACCAACGCGCGGGGCCGCGTAGCGATGATGATGCCATCGCGCTTAATCCCAGCTGCATCCGCTTCTCCCGCATGGTGCAAGATCAGGCCGCGAACCGGTAAACGCACAAAACCCTTAAGACCCGATAAATCCACCTGTGCTGCGGGAATATCCGTCGTTGTAACTTCTGCAAGCCCGCTGGAGAACCCGTCTAGTGTTTCGACAGATGATATAAGAATTGCGATGCGCACCGGATCTTCGACAAAGCGTTGTGGCAAATCTGTTCGATCAGCAACGGCCTGACTCAGTTCGGCCCGTGCAGACTGCGCCCCTGCCAATCCATTCTCCAACGTTTCGGCTGCGTTTTCTTGAAGCAAGCGCAGGGTTTGCACCTCTTCAAGATCGTTGCGCAGGCTTTGCACCCTGGCATTCAACGCCGGTGTAACTTCGGCCAGCATCATGCCGGACCGAGCACTGCCAATTGGCCCGGAAGGATGCAACAACAACACCGGAGGTGGTGCTGTTTCAATGGTTTGCAAGATGCCTAGAAGGTCTGCAATTTCATCTTCGCGCGCCTCAAGCTGGCGACTGACTTGCGCTTCCCGTGTTGCGGCACGGCGCAAACCGTCGCGCATGGCTTCTAGTCCGGCCTCAAACGAACGCACAATTTCAGTCAGCGCCCGAACCCGGTCGCGCGGGCTTTTGGCGGCCTGAAGAGCCACCGTCGCCTCTTCCAGTTGGGCCGCTGCTGCAAGGGCCGCGTCGACCTGTTCGCTTTTGGCAATGGCAGACGTCCCGAACCCGAGCACCACAAGCAGCAAGGCAGTTCGCAGGATCATACGATCAAACTTTCCCCGGTCATTTCTGGTGGTTTAGGCAGCCCCATCAGGTCAAGCAAAGTCGGCGCCAGATCGGACAACCTCCCTTGGCTTAGTCTGGCACCCTCTGGGCCGCCAAGCAATATCACCGGCACCGGGTTTGTCGTATGCGCCGTATGCGGCCCGCCAGTTTCCGGATCAACCATCATTTCGCAATTGCCGTGATCTGCGGTGACGATCATCGCCCCCCCGGCCTGTGTTACTGCAGCCACGACCCGCGCCAATCCCTCATCCACGGCCTCACACGCGTTGATCGCGGCCTGCAAATCGCCGGTGTGGCCAACCATATCGGGGTTTGCATAGTTGGTAACAATCAGATCATACCCGGCCTCGATTGCCCTGACAAAAGCATCCGTCACCTCACCAGCCGACATTTCGGGCTGCAAATCATAGGTCGCTACATTCGGAGATTTCGCCATATAGCGATCTTCGCCGACCTCGGGTATCTCTTTGCCGCCATTCAGGAAAAACGTCACATGCGGGTATTTCTCGGTCTCTGCAAGACGGAACTGGCTCAACCCTTGCGCCGCAACCCAGGCCCCCAGTGTGTTGGCAATTTTGGCCTTGGGATAGGCCGTCGTCATGTATTCGGTATGCGCATCTGAATAATCCACCATCCCAAGCAACGCCGCCAGCTTTGGGCGCGGCCCGGTCTCAAACG
>PIVL01000907.1 GCA_003354145.1 Paracoccaceae bacterium | reverse complement strand
GGCGATTATCGGCTAAGTAACCCTAACCCTAACCCAACGGCATGTTTTCTGTTCTCACAACGTTTAGTTTATCAACACAACGAGCAAGCTCGGGCTGCCCTCTCATATTATCCCACGCCCATGTGAGTTACTTGGGTACTGACTCGGTCGGCGTCCTTCTCGTCCTGCGTTCTCGCCGCTCGCCTCTCTCGTTTGAGCTCAGCGTCGTGCTCCCGGTCGGCGTCCTTCTCGTCCTGCGTTCTCGCCTCTCGCCTGGCGCGCTGTTTCTCGTTCGCCTCCTCCTTCTCGTCCTGCGTTCTCGCCTCTCGCCTGGCGCGCTGTTTCTCGTTCGCCTCCTCCGATGTCGCCGCTCGCTTTTGTCGTTGGAGCTCAGACTTTCGCGCCAGATCGGCGTCCTTCTCCTCCTGCGATCTCGCCGCACGCGTTCGTCGTTGCCTCTCCCGGTCGGCGTCCTTCTCGTCCTTCGATCGCGCCGCTCGCCTCTCTCGTTCGAGCTCAGCGTGTCGCTCCCGGTCGGCGTCCTTCTCGTCCTTCGATCGCGCCGCACGCTTTCGTCGTTGGAGCTCAGCGTGTCGCTCCCGGTCGGCGTCCTTCTCGTCCTTCGATCGCGCCGCACGCCTTTGTCGTTGGAGCTCGGACTTTCGCTTCCGTTTGGCGTCCTTCTTCTTGAGCGCGTCTTCTTCGTTGGACGCCGCTTTCTTTTTGTTCGAAGGAGGCGCCGGAGTCACAAGGTCCTGGACGTGCTCGGGCTCGGATCGCGTCCGTTT
>PIVL01000426.1 GCA_003354145.1 Paracoccaceae bacterium | reverse complement strand
GGAAGCGAGCCGCTGCCGATCTGGCTTTGGGTCGGCTCAATATCAACCTGCGCGATTTGCGCCAGGGTTTTAGCAATAATGGGTTTCAAGCGCTCAGCCTGTGCGATGATGTCTGAGGCTGGGCGGCTTAGAAGATGCAAGGCCGGCAGATTCTGCGCCAATTGATCTGGGTTGGCATAAAGCCTCAGCACAGCCGCCAGCGCGGCGATGGTTATTTTGTCTAACCGCATCGCGCGTTTCATTGGGTTTGCGGCAAGCTGTGCCACCAGATCAGCACGCCCGGCAATGATCCCGGCCTGTGGCCCACCAAGCAGTTTGTCACCGGAAAATGTAACAAGATCAGCACCGTTCTCAAGCGTTTCGCGCACTGTGATTTCGGCAGGCAGGCCATGTTGGGTCAGATCAATCAGCGTACCACTACCAAGATCAACGACAAACGGGATGTCGTGATCACGGGCAACTTGGGCAAGGTCGGCCTCGTCCACGGTCTTGGTAAATCCTTGTACCGCATAATTGCTGGTATGCACCTTTAGGATCATACCGGTATCGGGCCCGATGACTTCGGCGAAATCCTTGAGGTGGGTGCGGTTTGTCGTTCCAACCTCGCGTAACACACAGCCCGCACGCTGCATGATGTCAGGCATTCGGAAAGCGCCGCCGATTTCGATCAACTCACCACGCGATACAATCACCTCTTTGCCCAGTGCTAGCGTGTTAAGCGCGATCATTACCGCAGCGGCGTTGTTATTCACCGCAATCGCGGCCTGGGCCCCGGTCAACCGCTTAATCCAACCGTCGATGTGATGATCACGCTGGCCCCGGTTGCCACCGCCCAGATCGTATTCCAGATTGACAGCACCAGCGGCAGCAACCATCGCCTGCACGGCAACATCAGGCAACGGTGCACGGCCCAGATTTGTGTGTAATATTGTGCCGGACAGATTGAAGACCGGCTTTAGGGTCGGTGCAACCAACTGTTCCAAGGACTGCGCCACACGCCTGGCAATCGTCTTTGGCGTAACATCCGGGATTTCACCTGCAGCCAGGGACTGGCGCAGCGCCGTCAGCGCCGCTCGGATGGTTGTGCGAACTGCGTCATGGCCAAACTCGGCCAGCAACGGTGCAAAAGCAACATCATGCAGCAACACGTCAACTGACGGGATATTTCGAAAAGCGGATTGATCAGACGGCATCAGGCTTCTTTCTGGTTCATTGGATTTACTTAAGGCATAACCGGGCAGGGCGCAAAAGCGGGAATAGAGCTAAATGGCATTTGTCATTGGTACAGCAGGACATATCGACCACGGCAAGACGTCATTGGTGCGTCGTTTGACAGGTCAGGACACTGACGGTTTGAAAGCCGAGAAAGAGCGCGGCATTTCCATTGATCTGGGGTTTGCGCATTTTACTTTGCCAGGGGGTATCTCGGTTGGCGTCGTCGATGTGCCAGGACATGAGCGGTTTATCCGCAACATGGTCGCAGGGGCACATGGGCTTGATCTGGTGTTATTTGTCATTGCGGCAGATGACGGCATCATGCCGCAAACCGAAGAGCATTTTGACATCTTGGGTTCGCTGGGCATCAAGCGGGCGATCTTTGTTATCACCAAGGTAGATATGGTTCCGGATGGGCGGTTTGACGAAGTCGCCGAAGAGGTCGCTATTCTGGTGGATGGCAGCCGGTTTGAAGGCGTCAAAATCCTACCGGTGAGCAATACCACTGGCGACGGGGTCGACGCATTGTGCCAGGAGTTGGCTGAGGCATTAAAGGGTGCAACGCGCGCGGCAAGCTCTGGGGCGTTTCGAATGCCGATTGACCGGGTGTTTAACGTGCATGGGCGTGGTGTGGTTATAACCGGCACGCAAATCTCGGGCTCGGTTGGCGTTGGCGACGAGGTGGCGATTATTCCGGGAACCACGCGTTACCGGGTGCGTGGCTTGCAAAGCCACGGCGTTGATGTGGAAAGCGGGCAGGCCGGGGATCGGTTGGCGATCAATCTGACTGGGGCCGAACGGTCCGATTTTCACCGTGGTGATGTTGCTTGCGATCCGGTGGTTGCGACAGGCGCGATGCGTCTGGATGCTGCAATATCGGTGGCCGCGCATGCCGCTCGCGGCCTAAAGCACGGTCAACGTCTGCGCTTGCACCTTGGCACTGCTGAAAGGGCCGTGACCGTATTTTTATTGGGCAAAGACTCGATACTTGAGCGTGATGGCAACGGATTGGCACAGTTGCGGCTGCGCGATCCGGTGCAGGCAATGGCCGGTGATCGCTTTGTTCTGCGCGATGAACAGGGAGAGCATACTTTGGGCGGTGGCGTGGTGCTTGACCCGGATGGCCCAAAACTCCGCCGTGACGATCCGCACAGGCTGGCGTTCCTGATGACTTTGCAGGTGAAGGACATGCCACGAGCATTGGAACGCTTGTTGGATGGGGCAGCAGAGGTCGGCATGTTGGCAGATAGGCTGCGGCTTCGGCTGAATCTTACATTGCAGGATTTTCAGGCCGCGATAAAAGCCAACCCATCACTGGTTCTGTTGGGTAATGACCCTGATATCTGGGTCACTTGTTCTGCTAATCTTGAACGGCTTCGGCAATCCATTAACACAGCACTTGCAACGCACCATGCATCCAATCCAATTTCTGACGGACTGGGTGTCGAAGTGTTGCAGCATCGCGCTGCTCCCAAGGTGGATCCCCGTCTGTTCCGATTGGCGCTTGATCGCACTATTGCAGACCAGAAATTGACGCGGCTAGAGGGTGTATTTGCCCTTCCATCGCACCGGGCCGGGTTGACAGAAGCCCAACAGAAAAAAGCCGCTGCCTTGTTGGCTGCGATTGAGTCTGCACAGTTTTCACCTCCTAAATGGGACGAGAAAGATACCGATGAAATGGCTATTATTGCTTATCTGGTACAGCGCGGAAAACTTGTGCGTGTAGCGCCGGGACTGGCATATTCACGTACTGCGTATGTGTCGGCAGATCAAATGCTTGAGACTCATTTGCTGGCAAATGGCGACATCACCGCAGCACAGTTTCGTGACCTGCTGGGCACAAGCCGAAAATACGCCTTGGCCTTGCTGGATTCATTTGACAGAAAGGGACGCACGATCCGTGTTGGTGACCTGCGAAAACGGGGTAAACCCTTGTCGGATAGTACATGAACACGT
>PIVL01000003.1 GCA_003354145.1 Paracoccaceae bacterium | reverse complement strand
TTGCTGTTGCTGTGGTTCGTGCCGGGGATTGTGACCATTGTGCCGGAACTGATGAAGTAGTCGGATTAGAAAACACCCGCAGTCCGAAAGGGCTGCGGGTGTTTCTATTGTCGGTCCTTGCGGTCGCTGGTTGACGGTGCCTCGCGGGTAGGTCCAACCGCCCGTGGCGGGAGGGAAATCCCTGCAATTTGCCATGCTTGGTTTCCGCTTCCATTTCACATGCTGTTCCCGGCGTTTCAAGCTCCCGGTATCAACGTTCGGCGATTTCCGGTACCATGCCATGGTCGCCAATCCAGGAGTCATTTTAGCATGCAAGAGGAATCCGGCTCTTTCCAAAAAGCGCTCCAGAACCTGCGTACAGACCTCTGTAGTATCCGGGGAGTGATTGGCCGAATTCCTCAATTGATCGCGCTGATTTTGTTATGCGGGATGTTAGCGACCGTATTTCACAAGCTGTATGTCGATATATCGCTCATCGTCGAACAGAACCCTGACGACTTGTTCAAGGCAATTCTTCGGTACTTGATTACAAGCTCGGGTGAGGGTGCGCAGTCGGCCCCTGGCGACTGAATCTGCACGTGAATCAAAGTTTTGCTTTGGGTTCAATGCAGTCATCTGGTTGATTTTATCAGGCATTCTTGCGGAGCAAGCCTCTCATTGACGGCAAGGCGGACCAAGTGCCGTCGGCGAAACAACATGCTAAGGTGCCTTGTCGGCTGGTTCACTGGGTGACGCCTCTGCTAATTTGTTGTGCTTTTACGGCACGGTTGTGTAAGCTGTTTGCCTTGATTGAGCATCACATGAGGTCGGCATGGAGTATCAGATCGCTTCGGTAACCGAAGTAGACGACAAGCCCGCGTTGGAAGAGCTTTTGATTGAGTACTATGCCATAGTCCTTGGTAAGCTTGCTTTGGCTGGCGGGCCTTCGACCATTGAGCCAAGGGAAATAGTGTCAACCTTTTTGTCAGGTGTTCAAGCAGTCTTGCCGCCAACCGGCCGCCTAATCCTGGCCTATGGTGAACAAAATCGCCTTGTCGGGTGTGGCACGCTTCAGCAGGCTCGCCCAGATGCAGGAGAATTAAAGCGTCTTTATGTGCGGCCAGAAGCAAGCGGCAACCGCCTTGGCCGAGCTTTGGTGGACGTTCGAATGAAGGCCGCTCAGGAGATGGGTTGGCGAACTCTTCTGGTTAATGCTGTAAAAGGCAATCAAGATATGCTCCGCATCTACAAGAGCCTCGGCTTTCGTTACATTGAAAGATACCCAGAGTGCTCTGACCCTATCGAGCTAACCGACTACTTCGACTATATGCAGTACGACTTTCATAAATAACCTTTTGTAACTTTGGACTCAAAGCGGTCATCTCACGGGTTCGGTCAGGTTATGGTTTGGGTTTGTTCAACACCGCTTTGCCCAACAGTATTTTGCGGTCCCAACGGGAGCCTAGTACAAAAGAAACAAACTCACCCAAAACAAGGCAATAACCCCTAGCGTCCAGAAATCAAAAACGAGCATTGGCCATTTCAAAGTGATAGAGTTTTTCAACCAAGGAACAGGCCCTCTAGTTGCGCTGAATAGCATTGATCTGAGCCGCAGGCCTAACCAAAAACTCGCGGGTCCGATTGCAGTAAAGAACACAGAATTCCATGCAGTAACGAGGAAAATGAGCATCAGAAAGAATACCCAGGGCACGAATGCTTTTAGCTCTTCTTCAAAGTTGGCGTTGTTAGACTGGGGCTCGCGATAGAAGGAAGGCCTGCCTCCCCATACTCCAATAGCAAGTATTAAGTAGAATATGCCAGAAATGAAGGACAGGATATTAAATTGGGAAAGTTGCACTATATATTGCAGTTCTGCTGAAGTTACTAGTTAGGTTGAAATAGGTCCAAAGCGGGCCACTGGGCATTTCCATCAATTCGAGTCTAGGCTTTAAGCCCATTCGATCAGATCCCAGCGATTACCAAAAGGGTCGCGCCAGACGGCGACTGTTCCGTATGGTTCATGACGGGGTTTTTCCTCAAAGGTCACATCATTGGCCAACATTGCCGCGTGATCGCGGGCGAAATCATCAGTGACCAGAAAGAACCCGACACGTCCTCCGGTTTGATTGCCTACTGCCGCTATTTGCGTGGGGCCACTGGC
Source organism: Paracoccaceae bacterium (assembly GCA_003354145.1). Lineage (GTDB taxonomy): Bacteria > Pseudomonadota > Alphaproteobacteria > Rhodobacterales > Rhodobacteraceae > NORP181. The sequence continues at coordinate 49,811 of PIVL01000003.1, read as the reverse complement.
CTTTGCCAGTATCAATGATCCGTGGTCGGCGCCGGGTGGTTTGACCTCGACCCAGCGTTTGTCGTCATCCAACGCCAAATCCTGCACCAGATCAAACCCCAGTCTGGTCACATAAAACGCAATGGCGGCATCATAGTCAGGCACCACCAGTGCTACGGCATGAAGCGTTTGAACCATGATTAGCGGTTTGTAGGGCGGCGATCGGGCAGGCTGATATTGGCCACCTGTTCCGCAATCGGATCGATCGACAATGGGTGCGCATCGGCGCTGTAATTCTTGGGGTTTGTCATGCTTTGCCATCCACCACCCAAATATACCTCAAGCCCAGAGAACCGGGCCTTGTAGTCCATTTTCTGCGATCCAGGCACCCAATAACCCAGATAGACATAATTCAAACCAGCTTTGCGGGCGATGTTGATGTGATCCAGAATGATATGCGTGCCCAGCGAATTTTGCGGCCGGTTTGCTGCATAAAACGAATAGACCATGCTAAGACCGTCTTCGAGCACGTCAGTCAGGCATACCCCGATAAGTTTTCCGTCATCTGCATCGCTGTATTCAATCACCCGGCTGCGGATTGGCGTTTCTTCGATCATGGCGGCGAATTCAAACACATCCATATCGGCCATTCCACCGTCAGCATGCCGCGTATCAAGATATTCGCGAAACAACGCATACTGGTCTTCGGTGGCCCAAGGCGAGGTCGAATTGCGCACGACACCAGTGTTGCGGCGCAAAGTCCGTTTTTGACTTTTGGATGGGCTGAAATCTGACACATTAATGCGGGCCGAGAGACAAGCCGAACATTCGGTGCAAGACGGGCGATAAAGCACGTTTTGCGACCGGCGGAAACCTTGCTGGGACAGGCTGTTGTTCAGCGTGTCTGCGGCGTCGCCGTGTAAAGCAGTGAACAGCTTTCGCTCCATCCGGCCCTCAAGATAGGGGCAGGGCTGGGGGGCCGTCACATAAAATTGCGGCGCAATGGGAAGCGAATGGCGCATGGTTTATCCAAATAGACCTAGACCGATGATAGCAACGGGATGCTCATGCGCAAGCAAAGATTAAGCCGCCCCGATGTTGGGACGGCCTATATTGTCAGTTTTAGTCAATTTGGCGGGTGGGGTCAGGCGCGTTTGTTGATCGCCACGGTGCCAAGTAAATTGTCACTAAGGCCCTGACCACGTTGGCTAATGATCATCAGAATGACCGAGATTAGTTGAAGCGGAAAGAATGCCATGCTGATCGTATACCCCGCGGTGTGCAACAACGCCATTTGACCATCAAACAGCTCACCATCCTGCGTGCGCAACTCAATACCGGCAAAGCGCATACCCCAGGTTGCAGACCCTGATGTGATCGTCGCTACACGGTAGAAAAAGCCAACGACCAGCAACAACAATGGGAAGAAAAAGTAGCCGACAAAGAACGTCATAAGGCCGATTAACACGCAGACACCTACGATCAGGATCGTATCGATGATCCACGCGACAAGGCGCTTTGTGGTCACGCCGCTGTAAAACTGCGGCTGACGGTCAGGATCAGGTAGAAATTGCATCGGGGTGGGGGCCTTTCAAAAAAAATGCCCCTGCAAGTCATGTGCAGGGGCCACGTTGTAAATGTCGGATCAGGCGGATGTGTCTTCGCGTGGTTCCGGTGCAGCGGTCTGCTTGGCACGATCATCCATGAACTGGTCGAATTCGGCCTTGTCCTTGGATTCACGCAAGCGGCGCAGGAAGTCCTCAAAGTTGCTCTGCTCTTCTTCCAGGCGGCGCAGTGTATCGGTCTTATAGGCATCAAAGGCGCTGTTGCCTGTGCTGGACATTGCAGAGAACCCGTGACGTGAGTGGCGACGGTGGTTGCAGGATTTATTGAACATACGTTTGCTCCAGATCATGTAGAACAGAAGGGCGAGGCCGACGGGCCAGAAAAAGACAAAGCCAAGAACCATTGCGGCAATCCAGGCACCTTTGCCCTTACTGTCCATCCAAGCCTCGCTTCGGGAAAACCAGCCCTGATTGTGGCTGGCTGGTGCAGGATCACTAAGCGTCGTCATTTGTAAAATCTCCCGGTTCAGAGTTGATGTAAATCGTCTTCACATTACTATAGATCGGTATAACTCGGGTTGTTTGCAAGAGGCAATGTGAATGTTTTTTACATTAACTTGTAAGTCTTAATTAAATCAATGTGATAGCGGCCAACCATTTGGTGGTTGAGCAATGCGCCAAGCGGGGTGTCGGGTAAAAAAAGGGACTAAGCGCTCAGGCGATACCAGAAGTTTTGTTCGGATTTACGGCCTAATCTGAATGATTTCTGGCCAGTTCCGAGCTCAGAATTTTTGGCATGTTTGCAATCGCTTTGGCTATAAGAGGCCTAAGGCGCCCCAAAATCTCTAATTTGTCGGTGTCGTCTGCTGTCATGTCTTCTAGCAGATGACTATCGCGAGACAAATAGCCCGCGACAAAGTACTAACTTCCTGTCAGACAAGCCGAAATAAATCCCTCAGACAAAATCGCAAACTTTCGCTTCGGTCAAGGATATCAAGCGATCTGCCGGGATCGAGAAGACATGATGCGGCGTACCCGCTGCTGCCCAATTCAAGTCGAATTCAGCGAGCCGGGGATCAAAAAAGGCGCGGATTGGATTAAGATGTCCGACGGGCGAGACACCCCCAATTGCAAACCCTGTTTGGGCGCGGATCAAGGTGGCATCGGCTTTTCCCAGCGGTTCACCCGCCAAAACGTCGGCTTTGTCCGGGTTCACCTGATTGCCACCGGCGGTCAGAAACAGGATCGCCTGACCACTGGTTTCGCCGCGGAATATGATGGATTTGGCAATCTGGTCGACTTCACAGCCAATGGCGGTTGCTGCATCTTCAGCTGTGCGGGAAAGTTTCGTTTCACGGATTTGCGGGTCAAGTCCGGCGGCTTCCAGGGCGGCGCGGACGCGTTTCAGGCTTTTGCTCATCCGGCATCTTTGACCGATTTGCCGACCGGTATCAACCCTTTACGCATTGACCTGCCCGTTAGGTGGCCTCACTCTATGGGCATGTCACTTGCGTCCAGTCTTACCCGTCTGCCACGACCGTTTGACCCTGATTTAGGGGCCGAAGCCATCGCGGCCGTTCCTGCGCTAGGTGGGGATATGGCATTGCTTATCAAAGGGGCAGGCGGGTCGAGCCCCTATCTCAAGGGATTGATCGAGCGCGAGGCAGATTGGTTGATCGGGGCCTGTGATAATCCGGATGCTGCGATTGAGGGGCTTACACAAGATGTACAGAGCTTAGCGCCGGATCAACTTAGGAAAGGCTTAAGGGTCGCCAAACGCCGGGTCGCACTGATCACTGCGCTGGCTGATCTTGGCGGGGCCTGGTCGCTTGAACGGGTGACAGGTGTTCTAACAGATTTCGCCGGCGTGGCCTGTGATGTTGCCCTGAAGGCCGAAATCGCCAAATTGATCCAGCGTGGCAAGCTCCCCGGACAGGGCGAAGACGACATTGCCACCGCTGGCGGGTTGATCGTGCTGGCCATGGGTAAAATGGGCGCGCATGAGCTGAACTATTCATCAGATATTGATCTGATCTGCCTGTTTGACGAAACCCGATATGATCCGGATGACTATTACGAGGCCCGCATGGGCATGGTGCGTGCCACACGAGCAATGAGTGTGGTGCTTAATGATCGAACCGAGGATGGGTATGTTTTTCGTACCGATCTGAGACTGCGGCCAGATCCGTCGGTCACACCGGTCTGCATGGCGACTGAGCCAGCGGAACGCTATTATGAAAGCCTTGGGCGCACCTGGGAACGTGCTGCCTATATCAAGGCACGCGCGGCGGCAGGGGATATCAAGGCGGGGGGAATGTTCCTGAAAACGCTGACGCCGTTTGTCTGGCGTCGCCATCTGGACTTTGCGGCCATTCAGGACGCCCACGACATGCGCCTGCGGATACGCGAAAACAAAGGGTTGGGTGGCCCATTGACGGTGCCGGGGCACAACATGAAACTTGGGCGCGGTGGTATTCGTGAGATCGAATTCTTTACCCAGACCCGGCAATTGATCGCCGGTGGGCGCGATCCGGACCTGCGGGTGCGGGGCACCACACAAGGATTGGCCGCGCTGGCCGATAAAGACTGGGTGCCAAAGGACGTGACCGACACTTTGAGCGATCATTACCGGCAACATCGACTGGTCGAACACCGAATTCAGATGGTCAACGATGCCCAAACCCACCAGATGCCGATTACCGATAAGGGGATAGAACGGATTGCCTGCCTGATGGGTACCAACGCGACCAATCTGCGCGCCGATCTGACCCGACGACTGACTGAGGTGCACAGCCTGACCGAAGGTTTCTTTGTCCATGGGGCGGTTGATCCTTTGCCGGTCGTGGATATACCGGACAATCTGGATACGACCATTCTGGCGCGCTGGATCACCTATCCGGCCCTACGGTCGCAACGCGCCGCACAGCTTTTTGAAAGGCTGCGTCCGGAATTTATCTCACGACTGACGCAAACGGCACGCCCGGCCGAGGCCCTTGTGGCGCTTGATGGGTTTTTGGCTGGTTTGCCTGCTGGTGTGCAGCTGTTTTCGCTGTTCAAGGCCAACCCGTCTTTGATTGATTTGCTAATTGACATCGTTGGCACCTCTCCGGCGCTGGCCAGTCATCTGGCGCGCAATTCTGCGGTGTTTGACGCCGTAATAGGGGGCGATTTCTTTGCCGATTGGCCGGGAAAACCACAGCTTCAAAACGGTTTGGATGCATTGCTGGCGGCAGAGCCGGATTACGAAACTCAGCTTGATGCCACGCGCCGCTGGGCCAAGGAATGGCACTTTCGCATCGGAGTGCACCATCTGCGTGGCCTGACAGACGCAGCGGTGGCAGGTGCGCAATACGCTGATCTTGCTGACAGCGTCATTGCCGGGCTGTTGCCTGTGGTCACAGCTCAATTTGCAATCAAACATGGCCCTCCACCCGGGCGCGGGGCCGTTGTTCTGGGGATGGGATCGTTGGGGGCTGAGCGGTTGAATGCGATGTCTGATCTGGATGTGATCCTAATTTATGATCCATTGGACGCAGATATGTCTGAGGGCCCACGTCCGTTACCATCCCGTCTTTATTATGCACGACTGACACAGGCGATGATTACAGCGCTGACAGCTCCGATGGCGCAGGGGCGGCTGTATGAGGTTGATATGCGCTTGCGTCCCTCTGGCAATCAGGGGCCGGTGGCGACCAGTTGGGCAAGTTTTCAGGACTATCAACGCAACAAGGCCTGGGTATGGGAACATCTGGCCCTGACGCGGGCGCGTGTGGTTGGTGGCGACGACACTCTGGGCGCTGATATCGAAGCGTTTCGTCAAAAGATACTGAACATTCCCCGGTCTCAAAGCGAGATTCTGCACGAAGTGATGAATATGCGTGCGCGATTGGCGGCTGCAAAATCACCCGACGGCACCTGGGACGCCAAAACCGGCGCAGGCCGGATGCTGGACATTGAATTGCTTGCACAGGCCGGGGCATTACTGTCCGGATCACAGGCCCGCGATGTGCCTGCCGGATTGCAGGGGGCCGTCGCAGGTGGCTGGCTGGACGTCGCAGAAGCGGCTGAACTGGTGGATCTGTATAGTCTATTCTGGTCAGTGCAGGCAGCATCACAATTGTTGTCTGGTAAGACCATAAATGTAGGCGACATTGGCGAAAGTGGCTCCGGGTTTTTGTGCCGCAGCACCGGTTTTTCCGATTTAGATACGCTGGAAACTGCGCTGCACAAAGGCTTTGGCCGCGCGGATAGCCTGATAACAGCGGCATTGAACAAGGGAACAGACGATTGAGCGGTAATGACAGCAAACTGGACCCCAAAGGCCTGATACACGAGTCATTTCAGATCGATGAAATTACCACTTCGGAATGTCGAAGCATTTTCCTGGACTGGGCGCTAAGCCTGCCCGAGACCCTTGACACAGGGTCAGCCCTTCGTTCGCTGGTGGATCGCTATGCCAAAGACACGACAGATCACCCGATGAGCGTTGTACTGCGAGAGGGTTTGACGACAATAGCCACGCCAAAACGGCGTGGTGGCTGGCGATCACGAACCCGAAACTAAGCTGAGATGCACCTGATTCGAAACGTGATTACCCTCGACTTGATTAACACTTGTCCCAATACTGCCTTATTTGACCATCAATCCTTGAGCAAGCAACAAGCTAAGAGTCCAAACGAGGCTCACCAAAGAGAGATAAATGAAACTATCACGTGCAATCTTGTTCGTTGGTCTTGGACTGAGTGTTTCTGCCTGTGCAAGCGTCGAAGTTCCCACTCGGAACGCTCCGTTTGAGCCGCTTCCGACTACAACAGTGGCGGCTCCCGCAGGGTATGAGCTGACACAGCCTGCCCCGGCCTTCACGAGCACAACCGCAGTCAAAATGCCGGATACTGTTGCCGCGTTGCAGGGCACGCAGCCGAACTCGTCCGCAATTTCACCCGGACAGACACCGGTTCATGTCAGTTCCGTCATCGTACATGTACCACGGTCGCTGAAGGTATCCGAGGCCAACCGGTATTATCCGTCGGGTGATATTGTCTGGCGCGGTGATCCCATCGGAAATCGTCACGTGCAAGTTCGCCAGATTTTTGAAAACGCAATGCTGCGTGGGGTGAGCACCCTTAACGGTCCGGTCAATGTTGACGTGAACATCGAAGTCGTTCGCTTTCATGCGTTGACCGAAAAGGCCCGCTATTCAGTTGGCGGAGTGCATGCGATTACCTTTAACCTGGCTCTGAAGAATCCTGAAACCGGCGCTTTGCTGGTGCCTGCCCGTACTATTCGTGCTGATCTTGACGGATTTGGCGGTCGTCAGGCGTTGGCCGCCGAGGCTAGGGGCCAGACCCAAAAAGTACGTATCACCAATCATCTGAGCGAAGTGATCCGTCAGGAACTGACCAACCCGGAAGGCTACAAGAACGCTAGCCTTGGGTTCATGCAGATGGCGAACGGCCTCTAAGCCTTTCCCAACAATCTGATTATCGGTAAGAGGGCGCTAAGACGGCGCCCTTTTTTTGTTTCTGACCGAAAGCTTCTGCGATGAAAATCGTCATCGACACCTGTGTGCTTTACCCAACGGTGATGCGCGCAATGGTTCTGGGCGTAGCACGTCTGGGGCATTTCCAACCCTTGTGGTCGGCCCGAATTCTCGAAGAGTGGTCGCGTGCATCGATAAAACTTGGCCCACTAGGTGCGGCACAGGCAAAATCTGAAATTGCGATGTTACGTGTCGACTGGCCCAAGGCTGAGTTACCCGCTGCACCGGGTGTTGAGGCGCGGCTTTGGTTGCCTGATCCGGCGGATGTTCATGTGCTGGCAGTGGCTGTTTCAGGATCAGCTGACGCCATCATGACCCTGAACGCCAAGCACTTTCCACGTCGGGAATTGTCAGACGAGGGTCTATTGCGCCTCGATCCCGACGGATTTCTGCATAGGCTGTGGCAAAGTGATCCTGATGGGGTTTCTGGCGCAGCAGACAAAGTACTGGCCGAGGCCAACCGATTGTCCGGGGATCAATGGCAAATGCGTGCATTGCTGAAAAAAGCCCGGCTGCCCAGATTGGCCAAGGCCGTCGGATAGTCCCGTTCAGGACTGCCAGCGCGCCTCGAGTTTCTCAAGCGCTTCGATCCGCTGGTCAGTTTTGGGATGGCTCATCAACCAGGCAGGAGACATGCCTGCACGGTTTTGAGTTAATTCTTCCAGCTTACGAAACAATGACTTCTGCGGTTCGACACCAAATCCCGCCTTGGTCAAAAGAGCGGCGGCATAGGCATCAGCCTCGTATTCATCATTGCGCGACAGCCCCGCTGCCAACATTTGGGTTAACATATTGGCGATCCAGATGCCAACAAACGGAATAAAACGCCCCAGCAGCATCACAAGTACCGTACGCAACGCGTTCTGGCCGGAAAAATCAATCATTCGCCGCCGCGAATGCCCCAGCGCCACATGACCTAACTCATGCGCAATCACACTGGCCAGTTCTTCGCCAGTTACGTCGCCATTCTGATATTTGCGATAGAATCCGCGGGTGATGAAAATGCGTCCGTCCGGTGCGGCCAGGCCGTTCACCGGGTCGATTTCGTAGATGTAGACCGGAATGCGCGCCAGTTCGAGAGACCCCGCCAGACGGTCGGTCAGCGCCTTTAGTTTCGGGTCAGCCAGTTCCGTTGACTTTGTGTCCAGATCACGATGCGTGCGCCAGACGGAAAACCGGTACATGACAAGACCAATAACAATGGCCAGCAGAATTGGGGCGACGCGAAGCATGAACCCGATATGGGCTTTGCAGGCGCGCAGGGCAAGGTGCTAACGGATCAACAAATCCACACCGTGACGCGACAGACGCTCGACACCGGTATCTGTGACAAGGATCGAATGGCCCAGACACATGGCCAGCCCGGCGTCACTGTCCATCAGGACCATATGCAGGAAAAATACCTGGTCGGCCTGCATTTCCAATGGGTTACCTTCATAAAACATCGGGAAATCCACCCAGATCGGGTTGTAAACAGCGCCCATTCCATAGCCACAGGCCTGAAGCCGCGCATGACCAAACCCATGCATATCAAAGACGCGGGCATGGGCGTCATACACGTCGCCCATAGGGGCGCCGGGGCGAATGGCATTCTCGCAAGCCAACAAAGCCTCGGCGGCAACGTCCTGCATACGCAATTGTGCGTCGTTGGGTTTGCCAATCACAATCGTACGCATCATTGCGGCGTGATAGCGGGCGTATACCCCGGACCATTCAATGGTCATCTGGTCCTGTGCATCCAGATGGCGGCGACCGGAATAATAGCGGCACAACAAGGCCCCTGGACCAGAGCCGAGAATGAATTCGTTGCCGGCATAATCACCGCCACCTTTGAACACAGCCCCCTGCATGGCGGCCAGAATGTCGCCTTCGAAGGCCCCCGCACGGGTGGTTTCCAGTGCAGCGTCCAGTGCATTATCTGACAACGCAGCGGCGCGGCGATGCATGGCGATCTCAGCCGGGCTTTTGATTCGGCGCAGATTGCGGATCAGGTCTGAGGCGTTGATGAGATCGGGCAGGGCTGCGCGCAGCATTTGCCCGTTGAAATCTGTAAGGCCAGCAGTTTGAGACTCAAACCCGATGGTGCCGGAAAGTACATTAAGATCGCTTAGTAACTCTCTGAGATTATTTGCAGGGTTGGCCCCGTGATGTTCTGGCCAAACGTGGATCTGGCTGTCTTTTAACGTCGATGTATATTGTGCCTGTCGCATATCAGGCGCGCGTGTCAGCAGGTGTAAATCGCCTTTGGCAGTCAGGACCAGACATTGAAACATTGCAAAGCCGAATGTGTCATATCCACAAAGCCAATATTGGCTTTCAGGGGCAAAGATCAGCAACGCATCCAACCCGGCGGATTGCACGGCACGTTTTGCAACGGATTGGCGGCCTAGGTATTCGTTAGTATCAAAATGCAGAGGCATTAATTGTCCCATTCAACTGGCACCGAAACGGGACCGCGAAAAGCCCAACCGGTAAAGAGAACCTCGCCCGTAAGGCGTAGGTTTTTCATATGCTTGAAGGCCAATGGTAAGGCCACTTCGGTGATCAGACAGCGTGCCGTGGCCGCACCAGCGCAGAAATGCGGACCGGCACCGAAACTGATGGCGCTTTGAGTGTCGCGGGCGATGTCGAACACGTCGGGGTTTTCAAAGTGCTTTTCGTCTCGGCAGGCAGATGAAAACATCAAAAACACCCGATCCTCAGGCTCAAATATCACGCCGCTTACTGTATCTCGACGGGCAATCCGTCGGGGGGACATGCCGATGGGCGAATTCCAGCGGGTGTATTCCGCAAAGGCATCTCCAAATGTCGCATCTCCTTTATTGATAAGTTCCATCTGTTCAGGATGTTTCAGTAAAGCCCAGATAGAGCCTGCAATCACATCGCGTGGCTCGTTCTGACCACCCGAGATGATTAGCTTTATATTGGCGCGCGTGGCCTCAAGACCAAGACCACCTGCAATCTGCACAGACAGGGCAGATTGGTCGGGACTGGTCTTAACTTCAGGCAATCGTGCGTCAATATGGGCGTCGATCAATGCGGTGGCCTCGTGACACAACGCCTTGGTTTCGGCGTCCCCGGCGTAATTTGCGCAACCATTGATCATTGCCTGGCTGACATTGTCCATTTCAGCGGCGGTCATATGCGTGAGGCCGGTCACGGCCTTTAGTGCTTCGGCAGAAACAGGCATGGCAAAATCGGTCACCAAATCACATTTCCCCTTTGGAATCAGATCACTGAGGATCGACAGGGCGGCGTTCTCAAATATGGGTTTCCAATGTTGCGCCACCGTGCGTGGACTAAGGGCCGGGAACAGGACTTTACGCTCGGCCATGTGCTCAGCACCTTCTTTGCGCATCATGTTCTGGCCCATAAGTTGGGTCATCAGCCCATCTGGTTGCAGGGACGAAAACACATCGGTGCGTTTTTCCTGAGTGTGGATTTCATCGCGCCGATTGATCAGCGTCGCGCCAAGTTGTGGCACATATGTAATAGGTGCCTCGGCGCGCATCTTGGCAAGCGCCGGGTAGGGATCAGCGGTAAAATCTGCGAGATCAAGATTGGTGACAGGTGCATTGGACATGAGGCAACGCTAACCGCGTTTGCGATGTCTTACAAAGAAAACGAGTCGGATTTTTCTGGAAATACCCAGCTAACTAGCGGGTCAGCTCGCGCATGCCTTTTTCCAGGCCACTCAGGGTCATCGGCACCATGTTGTTTTCAAATATTTCCTGAATCATGGCGATCGAGTGGGTGTAGCTCCAGTATTTCTCTGGGACTGGATTAATCCACAGATTTGACGCCCATTGCTCGCGTGCACGGGCCAGCCAGACCTGACCAGACTCAGCGTTCCAATGTTCACTGGCCCCGCCGGGATAGGCAATTTCATAAGGGCTCATCGAGGCATCACCCACGAAAATACATTTGTAATCGGGACCATAGGTGCGCAACACCTCGTGCACTGGGATTTGTGCCTCCCAGCGGCGGCGGTTGTCACGCCACACACCTTCATAAAGGCAGTTGTGAAAGTAAAAGTATTCCAAATGTTTGAATTCGGTTTTTGCGGCCGAAAATAGTTCCTCGACCACCTTGATATGAGGGTCCATCGAACCACCCACATCCAGAAACAATAACACTTTGACCGCGTTGCGCCGTTCGGGGCGGGTTTTGACGTCCAGATACCCGTTTTCAGCCGTAGAGCGGATGGTATTGTCCAGATCAAGCTCTTCTGCGGCACCTTCGCGGGCCCACCGACGCAGGCGTTTCAGCGCTACTTTGATGTTACGGGTTCCCAACTCGACTGTGTCGTCCAGATTGCGAAACTCGCGTTTGTCCCAGACCTTGGTGGCGCGCTTGTGACGGCTTTCTTTCTGACCGATGCGCACGCCTTCGGGGTTGTAGCCATAGGCGCCAAAGGGCGACGTGCCCGCGGTTCCGATCCATTTGCTACCGCCCTGATGGCGTTTTTCCTGTTCTTTCAGGCGCTCGCGCAAGGTCTCCATCAGCTTGTCAAAGCCACCCAAAGCCTCGATCTCGGCTTTTTCAGCGTCGCTCAGATGTTTCTCGGCCATTTTGTTTAGCCAATCGGCGGGGATATCGACGGCGTTCAGTACTTGCTCATCGGTAATGTTTTCCAGCCCCTTGAATGAGGCTGCAAAGGCGCGATCAAACTTGTCGATGTTGCGTTCGTCTTTGACCATGGCCGTGCGTGCCAGATAGTAAAACGCTTCGATATCATAGGTAGCGAGGCCTTTTTTCATGGCCTCCAGAAAGGTCAGGTATTCGCGCAAGCTGACCGGAATTCCGGCATCACGCAGGTTTTCAAAGAAAGGGGTAAACATCGCCTAAACCATGTAACGGCTGATGGCGATCGTGGCAATCAGCCCTAACAAGGCAAGCGCAATACCGTAGCCAGCTGCGTATTGCGCCATATCAAGCCGCCCGCCGCCACTTTTCTTAGCTGTATAGGCTCCGATTAGGATACCCAGCACCATGCCGCCAATTACGATCATTTGCTGATCCTTATCTGCTTTAGCCGCCTCTGGTCCCTTGCGGGTTAAGCGCGGCGATTTCCCGCATCTTGGCCCTTACCGACCAGTCCGAGCCAAAGCCGTATCTTGCCCATCCAAGACTGTCCAGTCTGACGGCACGTGCTTTGTCGGGCTGACCGACAAGGTCATAGGCTTCGGCTTGAAGCAACATCAGCGACGCCAGCAAAGACGCATTTTCCGCGCGCTGTGCAACGGGCAGGGCCGGGGCGATCTGAATTAAGGCCCTGGCCCCGTCGCCTGTGGCAATTGCATAGGCCGAAGTCTGGGTTGTGATATAGGCACGGTGCAATTGTGTCCCGGGTGTCTGGTCCAGATAATGCAACGCAGTCGCATAATGTTGCTGTGCCAATAACGGATCATGCGTTTGGGTCATACGACCCAGAATATGGTGGCTAAACGCGCGGCGATGGTCCTGCCAACCCTGTTCAGAGGCAATGCGAACAGCATTGTTGGCCGCCGTACGCCGGGTCTTGGCGTTTGCCCCGGGGCCAAGTGCGGTTTGAACGTCGTCGATCCAGGGGCGTGGCGTTTTCTGGATTTGACGGAACCCTACGGAATTGCCTCGGGGGTTCAGGCGCGCCAGCAGGTTCGGCAATTTGGCCTTTACCTCGTCGAGAGTCATACCACTTTGCAATTCAGGCGAATAGGTGGCGCGCAGGATCAACATGTCAAAGCCGGTCAGCACCGTATGCACATTGTCGTCGTTAAAGACCGAATCAGACAGGTGATACAGGTCGTTCAATGGCCCTATGGCTTGTGCGAGCTCTTCGTGCAAACAGTCCCGCACTTCCTGAGGTGCCGCGTCATATGGAATAAAAATACCCAGTTGGGTGCGGTCTCGCATTAATGCCCAGTTGGTTTTGGGCTTGCGACGGTCGCGCCGAAATTCGGCAAGACTGGACACATTGGGGACCACGAAACATGCAGCTTGGGGTAGGGCGCGGCGAATATCAGAGCGGCTGACAGACTCAATCGTGATATTGGCGTCGCCGTCACTGATCTGGCGAATGTCGATACCTGCCTCGTTGCGCAGGCGAATCAGCAACTGGCGCAGATCGGGGCCAAGGCTGGCTGAGGGCTTACCAGTGACCTTGACCGTGATCGGGGACTCAAAGCGGGTAAAAACTGGCAGAGAGCGGCCGCTTTCGAGCTGGAAGTGCAGCAACAGGAAATCGGCAGCAATATTAGTATTGGATTGGATCGGGGCAGTCGGTCGGGGCGCTCCGAATGCTTTCATCGGCGGTAGCGAACTGTCGGCGATTCTGGCACGAGTGGCCGGTTCCTCAAGTGGAACCGTAGCGCAACCGGCCAAAAGCGTTGCCAATATCAACAGGCTAAGGCGAATCATGGGCGTTGATACCGGATAAAGGGTGTCAGATTACCGATGCGATCATAAAGTTTGCGGGCGGTGTCGTTGAAATCTTGTGTCAGCCAATAGACCGACGGAGTGCCATTTCTATCTGCCGCTGCATAAACGGCTTCGATCAGGGCGCGCCCAACGCCGGTTCCGCGGGTTTCGGGCCGCGCGTACAGGTCCTGCAGATAACAGACGTTTTCGTTTTTCCACGCATGGCGGTGAAATAAATAATGTGTCAGGCCCACAAGCTGCCCGTCCTTTTCCGCGACAAAGGCACTGAAATCCTGCGGATCATCGCCCAGCAAGCGGCTAAAGGTCGTGTCGTAAACATCTGGTTCAACTGAGGATTCATAGAACGTCAAATAGTCCGTCCACAATTCAGCCCATTGGGGCCAGTCATCGGCGCGCAAGGCGCGCACGGAAAAGGTAGTATCATCCAACATAGGTTCCACGGTGGCAGACAAAACCGATCCTCTCAAGTTCAAACGATAGCCAGTCATTAATGTGGCGTATTTCCAGTAGAACCGTGACACCGTTGCATAAGTTGGGCGGGACGGCTGAATAGTTCAAGTTTTCCGGTCTGAATTCCTTGTGAGAAAACGCAGGCACCGTCGTCGCAGACAAGAACTATCGTTGACCTCGTGCCATAAACGCCAATCGCTCGAACAAATGCACATCCTGTTCGTTCTTCAGCAATGCACCATGCAATTTCGGTAGAGCATTATCGCCATCTCGTTTCAGATCTTCGGCTGTCAAATCCTCGGCCAAAAGTAGTTTCAGCCAATCCAGCACTTCAGAGGTCGATGGCTTTTTCTTCAGTCCAGCTGTTTCCCGGATTTCATAGAACTGGGTCAGGGCCGTGGTCAGCAATGCATCTTTGATGCCCGGATGATGCACATCAACGATCTGGCGCAATGTCGGCTCGTCCGGGAACTGGATGTAGTGAAAGAAACAGCGCCGCAAAAATGCATCCGGCAGTTCTTTTTCATTATTTGAGGTGATAATGATCACCGGGCGATGTTTGGCAACGATGGTTTCGCCGGTTTCGTAAACAAAGAACTCCATTTTATCAAGCTCTTGCAGCAAATCGTTCGGGAACTCGATGTCGGCCTTATCAATTTCGTCAATCAGCAGAACCACACGTTCATCCGAAGCAAAAGCCTGCCAGAGCTTGCCCTGTTTGATATAGTTGGACACGTCATGCACCCGCTCTTCGCCCAGTTGGCTGTCACGCAAACGTGATACCGCATCGTATTCATACAGCCCCTGTTGCGCCCGGGTGGTAGATTTGACGTTCCATTCAATCATTTTCAGCCCCAAAGCCCCGGCAACCTGGCGTGCCAGCTCGGTTTTTCCTGTGCCTGGCTCACCTTTTACCAGCAGCGGGCGTTCAAGTGTGACGGCCGCATTTACCGCAATCGTCAGATCATCCGTTGCGATATATTCTTTGGTGCCTTGGAATTTCATGTTCTTCAACCTTTTGGTGCAAAGCTGTTTGCTGACTTGTCTTTGCAGCTTTTAACCCTACGTGAGCACTATTGTGTAGTGACAATATGATTTCGGTCGGATAAACGCAGCGGCATAGGAGACCGAATGTCCAGGGATATTGAACGACGGATATAGCGGCCCACACCGAGGGAGCCAAAATGAAGCAGGAAATTTTTCTGCCGGAGGATTACCGACCGGCTGAAGATGAGCCCTTTATGAACGACATGCAGCTTGAGTATTTTAGTCGCAAGCTGAACCACTGGAAGCAAGAACTTATCGCTGGAAGCCGCGACACAATTGAGGCGCTTCAGGATGGGACGCGCAACATTCCTGATGTTGCGGACCGCGCCAGCGAAGAAACCGACCGTGCGCTGGAGTTGCGCACACGGGATCGCCAACGCAAACTTGTGTCCAAGATCGACGCGGCATTGCGTCGGGTTGAAGAGGGTGAATATGGCTATTGTGACGTGACAGGAGAGCCGATTTCGTTGAAACGGCTGGACGCACGCCCAATTGCCACCATGAGCCTTGAGGCTCAAGAAAACCATGAGCGTCGTGAGAAGGTTCATCGCGACGACTAAGGTAGCCTTGCCTGTAAACACATGCGAAACGCCGGGGTCTGTTGCCCCGGCGTTTTTGCGTTTATGACAGCGGACATGAGCATTCAGGATCAAAACATCATCATTGTCGGCGCCGGGATTGCCGGTTTGACGGCGGCACTTACCCTGCATGCACGCGGGGCAAATGTTGTCGTACTTGAGCAGGCCGCGGAAATTACCGAGGTTGGGGCCGGATTGCAGATCAGCCCGAACGGGGCGGTGGTGTTAGAGGCATTGGGATTGGGCGAAATTTTGGCGCAGGCATCTGTGCGCGCGCAAGCCGTGGTGTTGCGCGACTATCGTCGCGCAGGAGAAGTTTTGCGGTTGGATCTGATTCGCTATGCGCCGAATCAACGATTCTGCTTTGTGCATCGGGCGGACTTGGTTGATCTGCTGGCGGAAGCCGTGCACGCGGCAGGCGTGCCTGTGTTGTTATCGCATCAGGTCGTGTCGGTCACTGGCGCAGAGTCTCCGATGGTGACAATGGCGGACGGCAGCGAAATGTTGGCGGATTTGATTGTCGGTGCAGATGGTCTGCACTCAAAGGTGCGCATGGCGTTAGGGCAGGTCGAGGACGGATTTTTCACCGGACAAGTGGCATGGCGGGCGATAGTGCCCAACGATCTGGGGCTGGTGAACGAGGCACAGTTGTTTATGGGCCCCGGTCGGCATTTGGTCTGTTATCCGCTGCGTGGTGGCAGCCTGGTCAATCTGGTGGCGGTCCAGGAACGCGATGCCTGGGCAGACGAGGGATGGGCGCATGAAGATGACCCGGACAATCTGCGCGCAGCCTTTGCTGATTTTGGCGATGACGCGCAAGCCGTGTTGGCACAGGTTGATCAGGTGAACCTGTGGGGGTTGTTTCGGCATCCCGTCGCGGCCCAATGGCAAAGACCCGGCCTGGCAATTCTTGGTGACGCTGCCCATCCGACGCTGCCGTTTCTGGCGCAAGGTGCGAACCTGGCGATGGAGGACGCCTGGGTTTTGGCGGATTGCCTTGCGACCGAGGCAAACCAGAACGAAGGGCTTGCTGCCTATCAGTTCAAACGACGAAATCGCGCGGCAAAGGTGATTGGTGTGGCCAATGGCAACGCGCGCAAATACCACCTGCGATTCCCGCCATTGCGCGGTGCAGCGCATTTGGCTTTGCGGTTGGGCGGGGCATTGGCTCCGGCGCGAATGGTGCATCAGTTTGATTGGCTTTATCGTTATGATGTAACGGGTTAAGCCGGATTTGATCCAAAGGAGCGCCTGCGGCGCACGCCATATTTTATTGGCGTAACAACCGCGATCTTATGCTTTACAAATCAAGCTCGACCCAGACCGGAACGTGGTCTGAAGGTTTTTCATAGCCGCGGATTTCGGAATCGATCTGGCAGTCGCGCAGCAAATCCGCACATTGCGGTGTCATCAGGAAATGATCGATGCGAATGCCGTCATTCCGGTTCCACGCACCTGCCTGATAATCCCAGAAACTATAATGACCTGCCCCTGCATGGCGGGCGCGAAAAGCCTCGGTAAAGCCAAGATTGAGGATGCGTTGATAGGCGTCGCGGCTTTCTGGTCGAAATAGCGCGTCTTCGCGCCAGGCTTCTGGGCGTGCTACATCTTCGGCCTGCGGGATGATGTTGTAGTCTCCTGCCATCAAAGCGGGTTCTTCAGTTGCCAGAAGTTCCATGGCGCGAGCGTGCAGCCGCTCCATCCATGCCAGTTTATAGTCGTATTTCGGCCCCGGAACGGGATTGCCATTGGGCAGATATAGCCCGCAGATGCGCAGCGCCTGTTTGCCGATCACTGTTGCCTCGATCCAGCGGGCTTGTTTGTCATCGTCATCCCCGGGTAAACCGCGCTGAACGTCTTCGAGCGGGAATTTTGACAGGATCGCCACTCCGTTGAATGACTTCTGGCCATGGGTTTCAACGTTATAGCCGCGATCTTCGAACAGATTGCGCGGGAAATTTTCGTCGATTGATTTGATTTCCTGCAACATCACCACATCAGGCTTTGCTTCGTCCAGCCATGCGGGCAGTGCCGCTGCGCGGGCCTTAATTCCGTTAATGTTAAAAGTGGCAATTTTCATGGTGGTTCCCCGACGCCTGAATGCGCTGTCCGATCTATTGCTGATGATGCGGCATGAGGCAAGGCTTGGGAGCCGGGAATCAGGATGAAAACGGCGAATCGAATTGGCGTGAAAAAGGGTTCCAGGTGAATCGATTCTTGGTTGGGTTGGCCGCGGATCAGCGTGAATTTTGATACAAAACCACCGCGTCCAAAAAATGTTTTCACAAATAGAGATAACTTGTTTTTGTTTAGACTCAACAATTTGTGGTGCGTTCTTAAAGTTAATTTGCCTCTGAACGCACGCGTTAATAGAATAGAGGGTTTGCAACTCTACCTAAGAGTGCAAGCGTGAAAGGGCGACTAAATACATCTGGGGACTACAAAATGAACGCTCTACCTAAAACCTACGAAATCGAAGACGCTCTCGCTAGCTCGCACAGCGCGAATCTACATGATGGCGGCGAAACAGGATTGTTTACGACCAGCCTATCCGCAACTACATCTGGTGACATTATGTCGGGCGAAAACACTGGGTTGTTCACAACGTCACTGACATCAGCTTCTGCATCCGACACGATGAATGGTGAGCAAACTGGTCTGTTCACAACCAGCCTGTCACCAACTGCAGCTTCGAATACGATGAGTGGTGAGCAAACCGGGCTTTACACAACCAGTCTGACGCCTGCTGTCGAGTAAGTTCAAACCGACTTAATTTTGGGCACGGGGCGTTCGCGAACGTCATAAAAGTAAAGGCAATCTATTATGTCAAATGTCATTCAGTTGAACGTTCCGTGCCAAAAACAGGGCCGCATTTCCAGACGCAACGCCCTGGTTGGCTGCTTTGCTCAGCATCGCCGATTTGGGGATGATGTATTCTGGTTGAAGGAAAATGCAGAGCTCTTGAATATTCTTGAAAGTTCAAGCGAAGAACTGGACGATCATGCGTTGGAATTTCATCAAAATTTCTACGACCAAATCGAAAGCCGGATGGGTTTTTTCCCCCAGTATTACCGGTTCTTATTGTCGATTTGTCTCGACCTCGAAGATTTGGGTATGCCTGGATCAAAGGGCGAAGCGCTGGCCCAGTGGATTGCCCGCGAAGAGTTTGTTGATACGGAACTTTCAGATTTGCAACGTTTTGAGGCCCGTCGCCTGATGCAACGGCGCGGGGTTGAACCGTTGCCGGATGATGCTGGGCTTGAGGATCGGGTCCGCAGCTTTATGGACCGTTCGGACACGTTTACGATGCCAAATAAAAAGGCAGCGTATGAACTGACCCATATTGTATTTTATCTAAGCGAATATGGGCGACGAGACCCTGAATTGTCCACCGCGGCCGTCACCTCGCTGGAATTTGCCGGTTTGCTGGCTTATCTCGAACAGAATGCGGATCTTTTGGCCGAAGTCTGTGTTGCCTTACGATTTGGTGGTCAAACGCCTTCGCCCATCTGGGAGGATTGGTTGCAGCGCGAAACCCACCGGTTTGTGATCAACAGTGGGCCGCAGGTCAGTGCACAGGATGATTATCACGACTTTTTTGTCTGCAACTGGCTGATGGCTGTGTCGGGACAGGATGCGTTTGTCAAGGAAACCAGCTTCGAACGCATGGCCTTTTTTCGCGCCGAACCGTGCGCGGGACCGTTGCGTGATATGTCGGAATGTATGTTCCGCCTTGAGGACCAACGCAGTAGTGACTGGTATACGATGCGCCCGCATGTGCAGGAAACGCTGACTGAAATTGGCTATGACATCCTGACCGAAGCAGAAAACAGCAGCGACAAATTTGAGATATTTTTTGCGGGGTTTGCCCGCTCTGAACTGAAAGGTGTCGCATTGTGATCAGGCCAGGAACGCGCGCCGCGACATTGGGTGCTGTGTTGGTGGTGGCCTATACAGCACTGATTTCGTCAGCGGACGCGATTACCAAATTTATTGCGGGCGGCTATGCCGCGCCTGATGTCGGGTCTTATTCTGGGTGAACATGTCCGCCCAACCGCCTGGTTGGCGCTGGCCGCTGGTTTCATCGGGGTGTTGTGTCTGTTCCCGGACGGGTTGAGCGGTATTACTCTGGGGTATGTGATTGCCTTTGTTGCAATCGTTTTCGGCACTTTTTCGATGGTTCTGGCGCGATATATCGGCCGCTACGAATCCAATGCACTGGCGCAGGTGTTTTATACAAACGCAGCGATTTTTGTTGCGATGGCAGTGGCTTTGCCATTTGTCTGGCACCCGATGCAACTGGCTGATGTCGGCTGGGTGGCTGCCTATGCGGTGCTTTTGTCTGGCGCGCGCTGGCTTCTGGTGGTGGCATTGCGGTTGCTGGCGGCCTATGCGGTAACGCCTTTGATGAACCTACAATTTGTCTGGATGGTGGTTCTGGGGGCGGTATTCTTTGACGAATACCCTGCACCAGGCACATATCTGGGTGTTGGTATTGTGATCAGCAGCGGGTTGTTTCTGGTCTGGGGTCAATTCACGCCTGTAGATCAGCGCAAGCCGCAATTTGGTGTTACCAGCCAATAGACGATATTCAAAACAGACCCGTAAGCTTTTGATTTACATCGAAAAGGACGTTCCGCACCCACAAGAAGATGACGCATTGGGATTGTTAATGACGAACCGCGCACCAATCAATTCTTCGGTGAAATCAATCACAGCATTCTCAAGAAACGGCAGAGACACGGAATCAACCACCACTTTCTGACCCTGACCTTCAAGAATCAGATCATCGTTGGCTGGATCGTCCAGTGCGATTTCATATTGAAAACCGGAACAGCCGCCGCCCTCGACAGCGACACGCAGGGCCTGACCCCGACCAGCTGCACCGATTTCGGCCAGACGGGCAAAAGCGCGTTCAGTGACTTTTGGGGGCAATAGCATTGCGGGCTCCGGGGTGGTTCATTGCGTCGTTACCTGCAATATAGAAACCCTAGGGACAGGCGACAAGGACAACCGGCAATGCAAGCGCCATTTGCTTCGGATCCGATGGGCAGCAGGGGACGGCTGGTCACGGAAGATGAAAGCGATTTTCGGTCGTGTTTTCAACGCGATCGGGATCGAATTATACATGCCAGCGCGTTTCGGCGACTGATGCATAAGACACAGGTATTTGTCGAACACGAGGGCGACAATTACCGAACAAGGCTGACTCACTCGATTGAGGTGGCACAAGTGGCGCGCACGGTTGCCGGGGCGCTGCATCTGAATGGCAGCCTGACAGAGGCGGTGGCGCTAGCGCATGATCTGGGGCACACGCCCTTTGGTCATACCGGAGAAGAGGCGTTGCATGTTTTGATGGCACCGTATGGTGGGTTTGATCATAACGCGCAGGCAATCCGTATTGTAACCTCGCTTGAGCGTCATTATGCGTCGTTCGATGGGTTGAACCTCACCTGGGAAGCTCTTGAAGCCATTGCGAAACATAACGGTCCAGTAGTTGGTGAATTGCCTTGGGCGCTGGCCGAATACAATGCGTTGGATGATCTGGAATTACACACCCATGCCAGTGCCGAGGCTCAGGTTGCGGCATTGGCTGATGACATTGCTTATAACAATCACGATCTGCATGACGGATTGCGCGCCGGGTTGTTTGATGTTGATGACATTGCAGAATTGCCGATTGTTGGCGTGGCGTTTGACCAAGTCGATTCATTGTATCCCGACATCGCGCCAAGTCGTCGCCAACACGAGGCTTTGCGCAGGGTTTTTGGGGCGATGGTATTTGATGTGATCAACACATCGCGCGCTCTGCTTGAGGCGTCAGGCGCTAAATCGGTCGAAGATATTCGAAATCTGGGCCATTCGGTGATCCGGTTTTCGCCTGAGGTATGGGCCGATCTGAAACAAATCCGCACATTTCTATTCGCACGTATGTATCGCGCGCCGTCTGTCATGGTGAAGCGGGCTGAGGTGACGATAGTGGTCGAAGATCTGTTTCCGCTTTTCCTGAATGATCCGGCATTGATGCCGGAACGCTGGCATGCGGACATAGACGCAGCCAAAGGGGATACCGCGTTGGCGCGGATTGTGTCGGATTATATTGCAGGCATGACCGACCGGTTTGCTTTGCAAGAACATGCGCGCCTGATCAGGTAACAGGCACGCGCCGAAACGCGTGCCTGCCAGACTATTTGGGTAAATAGTCCAGTTTTATGACCATTTCGCCGGAAGCGTCATGCACATAGGTTTCAGTTCCCTGAAAACCGTAAGCAGCATAGAATCGCCGCCCTATGGTGTTCTTTTCAAACACTTCGACCCGCAGATTTGATTTGATATTGCGCACCAAATCGACCATGTCGCGGCCCAGTCCCTGACCGTGGAAATCGGGATGCAGGAATAAGCCTCCAATTTCGTCCTCAGCCATGGCTATGAAGCCAACAACCTGACCGTCGATAATTGTCACCCAGGTTTCGGCAAATTTCAGATAGATATTGCGAATGTCTTGCTCCCCCTGATCCATAAAGCCTTGGCTAAGAAATGGATGGGCTACAGCACTGGCACTTCGCCAAACTGAAATTATGGCTTCGGTATCTTGTTCTTTGTACTTTCTGATCATTGTCAGACACGTCTTTCTTTGTGATCCCAATAAGTTGGGAAATAGCTATAAAGTGGCAAGCAATCCTTCAGGGCTGACGCCTCGCGGCTGTCAGACTTATCTGTTCAGGTTTGTAAGGGGCGGCACCACGCCGACCCGGTCTTATCAGGACATAAAATCTCCGTGTCTGATCTGATAGTATCACTATAAGGTGCGAATGCAAATCAACACGGCGATCAGTTGACCCGCCGCGCATGGATGATACACCGCGCAGGAAACAAAAGGACGTTGAAATGAACCTGTTTGCTGACATTCGCACACTTGTGCTGGACTCACTGACCGATCTGGTCGCCGATGGGGCGTTGCCGGATGGGCTGAACATGGCAAATGTCACAGTAGAACCGCCGCGCGATGCAGCACATGGCGATATGGCGACCAATGCCGCGATGGTGCTGGCAAAACCCGCAAAGATGAAGCCACGCGACATCGCCGAGGTTTTGGCTGTTAAACTGGCCAATGATCCGCGCGTTGTCAGCGCCGAGGTGGCCGGGCCGGGATTCCTGAATCTGCGTCTGGATGCCGGCGTCTGGCAGAGTGTTCTTGCAACGATTCTTGCGTCAGGTACCGATTATGGTCGCTCTGACATGGGTAATGGCCAGAAAGTGAACGTCGAATACGTCAGCGCCAACCCAACTGGTCCGCTGCATGTGGGCCACACACGCGGCGCTGTGTTTGGCGACGCATTGGCGAGCTTGCTGGATTATTCCGGCCACGACGTGACACGGGAATACTATATCAATGACGGTGGCGGGCAGGTCGATACGCTTGCCCGGTCGGTGTATTTGCGGTATCTTGAAGCGCTTGGCCAAGATGTGGCATTTGAGGAGGGCACGTATCCCGGCGACTATCTGATTGAGGTAGGAGAGGCCGTGGCCAAAGCCAAAGGCGACATTTGGGTTGGGCAGTCGGAAAGCGTCTGGCTGGCAGAGCTTCGTGAAACATCTACTGATGCGATGATGGACCTGATCCGCGCAGACCTGTTGGCCCTGGGCGTCAAAATGGACGTGTTTTTCAGCGAAAAATCACTGTATGGCACTGGCCTGATCGAGGCAGCGCTGGCAGATCTGGACAGCAAAGGTCTGATCTATGAAGGCGTTCTGCCCCCCCCCAAAGGCAAAGAGCCTGATGACTGGGAGCCACGCGAACAGACACTGTTCAAATCCACCGAACACGGCGACGATGTGGACCGTCCGGTCAAAAAGTCGGATGGCAACTGGACCTATTTTGCACCTGATGTTGCCTATCATTTTGATAAGGTTTCCAGAGGCTTTGATGCCTTAATTGATGTGCTTGGAGCTGATCATGGTGGCTATGTCAAGCGGATGAAGGCCGCGGTTTCGGCGCTGTCTGAGGGCAAGGTGCCGCTGGACATAAAGCTGTGCCAATTGGTGCGACTGTATAAGGACGGGCAGCCGTTTAAGATGTCCAAACGCTCGGGCGATTTCGTCAGTCTGCGCGATGTGGTTGATCTGGTCGGTCCGGATGTGACCCGGTTTGTCATGCTGACCCGAAAGAACGACGCGAAGCTGGATTTTGATTTTGACAAGGTGCTTGAACAGTCCCGCGAAAACCCGGTGTTTTATGTGCAATACGCCCATGCGCGGGTGATGAGTGTTCTGCGTAAAGCAGCAGATGCCGGGATTGCGTCGGACGACGTCGTTTTGGGCAGTGCCGATCTGGCTTTGCTAAACCACGAGGCCGAACTGACAGTGATCAAAAAGCTGGCGGAATGGCCACGTCTGGTGGAAACTGCTGCCCGTACGAACGAGCCGCATCGGGTCGCGTTTTACCTGTATGAATTGGCCGGTGAATTCCACGCTTTGTGGAACCGTGGCAACGAATTGACCCAGTTACGGTTCATCCAAGACGGGGACGCCGCGACAAGTCAGGCAAAAATTGCACTCGCGCGGGCCGTTTCCGTTGTTATTTCCGCAGGTCTTGGTATTCTCGGTGTCACACCGGTGCAAGAGATGCGGTAACAAAATCGCCCGATCCGCCGGTTGAGGCAGATTTATAAGAAACCCGACATGCGGCATAATCCGCATAAAACGGGCAGTGAGGCGAAATGGCAGATATTGAGTACACGGATCACGTGGCTGCACAGGGTGTAGAACCTGAAGTATCGGGTAAGTCTTTTGTTGGCGGAATGGCAAATATTTTAGGCACGTTGGTGTCTGTGGGCCTTTTGATTGGGGTTGGCGTCTGGGGCTATAAGCTGATGGTGCGTGATGTCAGCGGTGTCCCGGTGGTGCGCGCGATCGAAGGTCCGATGCGGGTGCAACCAGAAAACCCCGGCGGGCAGCAGGCCGACCATCAGGGGCTTTCGGTAAATACGATTGCTGCACATGGCACAGCGGCGGCACCCGCTGATCGGTTGATGTTGGCGCCACGTCCGGTTTCGCTCGCGGACGAAGATGCGCCAATGGGCAAGATCGAAACCGCCGAAGTCGAGAAGGTCGAACCCGAACCCCAGCCAGTTTACGTAAATGGAAAACCGGTAATCGAGGATGACGAGGCGAAAGTTGCAAGCGACGAAGCCGTTGCTGCCTTACAGGCGGGCTCGGTTGAGGCTTTGGTGAATGAACTGACAGCTGGGATTGAGCCGCTCTCCGGGACCACTGAAACCGAAAACACCGGCCAAATCGTGCAGCCTGAGCCGCTGAACCCGAATGTTCCGCTACAGGCAATTCGCGTGTCGGCGGTTCTGGAAACACCCGCAATTGCGCCAAACATCGTTGCCGCTGTCGTCACCGGGCCGGGTCCGAAAAAGTCCCTGCGCCCGCAATTGCGTCCTGTCCGGCTAGAAGTTTCGTCTGATGTCGCAGACGCCACAAACGCGGCTGTGGCTGCTGCCATTGCTGCGGCGATGCCTGAAGACATAGATGCCGACAGTCTGCCAGCGGGGACACGGCTGGCGCAATTGGGGGCCTATGACAGTGCTGATATTGCACGGGCTGCATGGGATCAAATGAATGTGAAATTCGGTGACTACCTTGACGGAAAATCCCGCGTTATTCAAAAAGCCAGCAGCGGTGGGCGGGTGTTTTACCGTTTGCGCGCCATGGGGTTTGAGGACATCAGTGATGCGCGGCGGTTCTGCTCGGCATTGGTGGCGGAAAACGCCGATTGCATCCCGGTAACCACAAGGTGAATTTTGGCGCCTGTATCCTTGGCTCGGACGGGCTGCGCCTAAGCGCCGGGGAAAAGGCGCTGTATCGTGACGTGGATCCGTTTGGCTTTATCCTATTTGCCCGCAACATCGACACTGCCGATCAGGTGCGCGCCCTTTGCGATGATTTCCGCGAAGCTGTGGGACGCGATGCCCCGATCACGCTGGATCAGGAAGGCGGCAGGGTGCAACGCATCCGGGCGCCTTTAGGGCGAGAGTGGCTGGCGCCGCTGGACCATGTGACACGCGCAGGGAATGGCGGCGAGAGGGCGATGTATTTACGCTATCGTTTGATCGCGGATGAACTTAGATCGCTGGGCATCGACAGCAATTGCTCACCGGTTCTGGATGTCGCAACTGCAGCAACCCACCCGTTTCTGCGCAATCGGTGCTATGGCAGTGACGTTGAAACGGTGACGCGTCTGGGCCGGGCGGTGGCAGATGGGCTGCTGGATGGTGGCGTGTTGCCGGTGGTCAAACATATGCCCGGACATGGGCGCGCTACGCAAGACAGCCATTTCGATCTGCCGCATGTGGATGTTGATCTGAGCGTGCTGGAAAACAGCGATTTTGCGCCGTTCAGGGCGTTGAACGATTTGCCGATGGGCATGACCGCACATCTGGTGTTTGAGGCAGTGGATGACCAGCCTGCTACGCTGTCCAACACGATGATGGCGCTGATCCGAGACCAAATCGGCTTTGGCGGGTTTATCATGACCGATGACATTTCGATGAAGGCGCTTAGGGGATCATTGGGCGACGTCTGCCGGGCTTCAATTGCAGCGGGCTGTGACGCAGTCCTGCATTGCAATGGTACGCTGGCAGACCGAACCGAGGCAGCACTGGCAGCCGGAGAGATGGGCGACGCCTCACAAGCCCGGGCAATGGCTGCTCTTGCGGCACGGCGACCACCTGTGGCGCTTGACATTACAGCCGCCGAGGCCGAGCTTTCCGCGTTAATGCAGGGGCAGGTCTATGTCGGATAACCTTTTCCAGGAAGACAATATTTCGGTAGCGGATCGTCTTGCCGCCGAAGCCCTGATCGTCGATGTCGACGGGTACGAGGGGCCGCTGGACGTGCTGTTGACTTTGTCACGCACGCAAAAGGTGGATCTGCGCAAGATTTCGGTGTTGGAACTGGCCCGGCAATATCTGGTCTTTGTAGAAAAGGCGAAATTGCTGCGAATTGAGCTGGCAGCAGATTATCTGGTCATGGCCGCCTGGTTGGCATTTCTGAAATCGCGCCTGTTGTTGCCACCTGATCCAACCGAGGAAGGGCCAACTGGCGAAGAACTGGCCGCGCATTTGGCGTTTCAACTTGAGCGTCTGCAAGCCATGCGCGATGCCGCAGCGCGGCTGATGGCGCGCGACCGGCTGGGCCGTGATTTCTTTGCGCGCGGGCAGGCCGAGGACATCACGCGTATCAAAACAGTGACCTATACAGCGACCCTGCTGGACTTGATGCAGGGCTATGCGCGTATCCGCACCCGGGATGAGTTTCGCCCTTTTACCATGGATCGAGATTCGATCTTTACCATGGAGGAGGCCCTTGACCGTATGCGCGGGTTGATCGGGTTCAGCGGGGGCTGGACCGAAATGGCCAGCTATTTGCCCGATGGTTGGACGAGTGACCCGATGAAACGGCGATCGGCGACTGCCTCGACATTTGCGGCCTCGCTTGAACTGGTCAAAGAGGGCCATCTGGATATTCGCCAGACCGAAAGCTTTGCACCAATCCAGTTGCGCAAAAAGGATAGTTCTACCTGATGCAAGAAGCTGAGCCAAATACAGAAAGCCTGTTTGAAGCCCCACCCATGGGCGAGCAGGAGCGCATGATCGAAGCGGTGTTGTTTGCCAGCGCCGAGCCGGTCACGGTGCGCGAACTAGAGGCACGGATGCCGCATGGCTGTGACGCTGCCGAGGCCTTGGCACATCTGCGCAAACGCTATGACGGGCGCGGTGTTCAGGTGGTTAAGGTTGGGGATGCCTGGGCTATTCGTACAGCGGCGGATCTTGGTTTTTTGATGCAAAAAGAAACGGTTGAGACGCGAAAGCTTAGCCGGGCCGCGATCGAGACATTGGCGATTATTGCCTATCACCAGCCGGTGACACGCGCCGAGATTGAGGAAATTCGCGGCGTATCGGTGTCACGCGGCACGGTGGATCAGTTGTTGGAAATGGAATGGATCCGGTTTGGACGTCGCCGAATGACGCCGGGGCGACCGGTAACCTTTGTCGTGACGCCAGAGTTTCTTGATCAATTCGGCTTGGAAAGTGCCCGTGATCTGCCGGGACTGAAAGAGTTGCGCGCTGCCGGGTTGCTGGAAAACCGCCTTCCGCCGGGGGTCGAACCGGCGACTGAGAATGACGAAGACGACGATATGAACAAAGACGGGCAGCCAGAATTGTTTGAGGATTAAGCCGTATTTGGTAGCGGCGCTTGAACTGCTCTGGATGAATATAGGCGGCACTGGTCAAACGACACCACCATCCGACCTGAAACGGGTCAGTTGCAATAATACAATTAGTTGGAAATGGCTCTGATAAATTGGCGATTTCATGATATAGGA
The DNA here is from genome assembly GCA_003354145.1 of Paracoccaceae bacterium. GTDB lineage: Bacteria > Pseudomonadota > Alphaproteobacteria > Rhodobacterales > Rhodobacteraceae > NORP181. The sequence goes on along the minus strand of PIVL01000003.1, from coordinate 21,839 downwards.
TGCACAGGCAGTTAAAGGTACTTGGCATGAATATGAACCGAATAATGAATATGGTTCTTCGCGTCATTATGCGAAGAGCGATCAATTCAGGCATCAATACCGGGATGAAAGCAGTGAGCGGAAAGGGGCGAAAAAAGCCTCGGCACGTTGCGGAAAGTACCGGATACATAGAGCCGCAGGCTCAACAGAATTTACAGACCCAACGGCCAGCGAATGACGGAAAGCCAACGCAAGCCGAAGTGCGAGAGCGGCGGCGGGCAAAGCAAGCGGTGCGCCAGGCAAGGCAACAAAGACGAGCTGCAAAAGGTTCTTAAATTTGTTAAATCAACGCATTAGTTAGTAGACCTAAAGTGTTTTGACAACTTTAAGCCCTGTCCCTGATAATTAGACGCGATACCCGAACCATATAGTTGGGTCGGGATATCGGTCATATGTTCATAAACCAGACGCCCCACAATCTGCCCATGTTCAAGTACGAAAGGCGCTTCATGACAGCGCACTTCAAGCACACCACGCGAGCCTTGCCCGCCAGCCGAAGCATAGCCAAATCCTGGATCGAAAAAGCCCGCATAATGCACACGAAATTCACCTACCATGGCAAGATATGGGGCCATTTCGGCTGCATATGCCGGCGGTATGGTGATGGCTTCGCGACTAACCAGAATGTAAAACGCACCGGGGTCCAGGATGATCCAACCCTTTGAGCTGTGGACCGGTTCCCAGAATTCGACCGGATCATAATGGTTGAGTTTGGTCAGATCGATGACATCCGTATGAGGTTTGGCCCGATATCCCACAAGATCGCCCTGAGCAGGGCTTAGATCGACAGAAAAGCCCAAACCGCCGGAAATTGTAGCCTCCTCACCCGATACAATTGGCGTTTCGCTGTGCAAAGCCATCAGGTCGGCGTCTGACAGTGCGGTGTCTCCCAGGCGGAAAATGATCTGGTTGACCATCAGGCCGGGTTCCACGATCACCGAGAATGATCTGGGGCAGATTTCCACATAAAGCGGGCCATCATAACCGTCTTGTACGCGGTCAAACTCAATGCCCTGATCGGTGATGATCCGCGTCAGCAGGTCAAGCCGCCCAATCGAAGATTTGGCGCTGGCGGCTGCAGTCATGCCATTCGGCAACTTCAGACGTTCCATCAAAGGAACCACATAAACCGCACCTTTTTCCAGCACCGCACCACCATCCAGATCAATCTGGTGCATTTCAAAGTCTTGCAGGCGTCCGGTAATGGTACGCGAGCGTCCGGGCAGAAACGAGGCGCGTACACGATAAGCAACGTTGCCCAGTCGCAGATCAAGAGACGCTGGCTGGATTTGTCCGTCTACGATGGGGATATCGGCAGAAATGGCGCCGGTTTCGATCAGGTTGCGGATCGCGTGATCCGGTAGAACGCCTGTGTTTTTCATCGCACGGTGACCTCAAACAAAAACGTCCACCGCCGGGATTGGCAGGGACGTGTTTGAAATGGTCGGGCTAGCAGGACTCGAACCTGCGACCTTCCGTCCCCCAGACGGACGCGCTACCAGACTGCGCCATAGCCCGACGATGGGCTGTTCATAGCGGTTTTGCCGCCGGGGACAAGAGGGAATCATTCGTCCGGTTACACCGCGTCGGCTCGGGCAAGCCAAGAGCGCAATTCGTCGGCCAGCGGGGCGATCTTTTTAGACTGCTCGGCGGTCAGAAAGTCCAGACCAGCCAATTGTCCCAGTGATCCGGGGCTATAATTCTGGCTGTCATCCGGGCCCGGGTCGGGGGCGTCCACGACAACTGCACGAGGAATGTTTGGCTGAGGGGCAAAGGGCGCTGGTTTGGAAGGTTCCGCAACATCTTCTTCGTCAGAAGAGCGGCTAAGGAACGATGGCAGGATGGCAGCGTCAGCAACCTCCTGCGGCTCACTGGTTCCTTCCTCTTCGATTGACTCTGCAGGAGGTTCAGTTTCGGCGGAAATTTCGGTTTTGACCGTGTCCTGAACCTCATCCTGAACCATTGTAGCTGCGTCATCTATGTCTTTGGGCTCTGAAACCGGCTCAGAATCAGAGCTGCTCTGGAATTGCAGTACAGTTGCACTGATTTCTTCGACTTCAACTTCGATAGAATCTGCGGATTCATCAATGGATTGAGACAGAGCCGAGATGTGGGCAATGCCTTGTTCCCGCAGCATTTTTTGCACACCTTTTATGGTCAGCCCATCATCGTGCAGCAGCTTTTTAATGCCGCCCAACAATAGCATATCCGCAGGTCTGTAATAACGTCGACCACCTGCACGTTTTACGGGTTTTACAGGTGCAAATTTGCTTTCCCAGAATCGCAATACGTGGGCCTGAACACCCAACCAGTCAGCCACTTCGCTGATCGTGCGGAATGCGTCAGGAGATTTGGCCATGTGAGCGTGTCCTTACGCTTTGTTTCCAGCAGCGACACGGTCTTTCATCAGGTGCGATGGCCGGAAAGTTAGAACCCGGCGAGGCTGAATTGGTACCTCTTCTCCGGTCTTTGGATTGCGACCGATACGGGCAGATTTTGAGCGCACGCTAAAGGTGCCAAAGGACGAAATCTTAACCTGTTGTCCGTCAACTAAAGCATCGGACATATGATCAAGCATGCTCTCGACCAATTGCGCGCTTTCGTTCCGAGACAGACCAACTTCGCGGAATACCGCTTCGCTAAGGTCCATGCGAGTAAGAGTTTTTCCAGACATATTTTTCCCCTGTGTATGCCGAAGCATACGGCGAGGGGAATTTCCCTGTCAATATCAATGATTTGCGTGGGCACAGTAATGCCACTACAAAATGCAGTTACCAGCGTAAAACCACAGATCCCCAAGCCAATCCGCCGCCAATTGCTTCGGTTACCAGCAAATCACCCGGCTTGATCTGGCCGCGCGCCTTGCCAACTGACAGAGCAAGGGGAATCGATGCGGCCGATGTATTGCCATGATCCTGGACGGTGACGATCACCCGGTCCATGTCGACACCCATCTTTTTGGCCGTGCCTTTGATAATCCGTATATTAGCCTGATGCGGCACGATCCAATCAACGTCATCTGCCGTCAGACCAGCGTGTTCAAGCGATGTTTCGGCGGTCGAGGCCAGCTTTTCCACCGCATGGCGGAAGACCTGATTGCCTTGCATGCGCAAATATCCGGTGGTTTGGGTGCTGACACCCCCATCCACATAAAGCAGATCCTTGTGACGTCCGTCCGAATTCAGATCGATGGCCAAAATACCCCGGTCTTGCGAGGTGCCACTACCATCCTGATATTCCAGCACCAGCGCTCCGGCACCGTCGCCAAACAGCACACATGTAGAACGGTCGCTCCAGTCCAGTATGCGCGAAAATGTCTCGGCTCCGATGACAAGCACCCGGCGCGCCTGACCAGATAGGATCATCGCGTTGGCGGTGCTAAGGGCATAGACAAATCCGGCGCAGACGGCCTGTATGTCAAAGGCGAATCCCCTGGTCATGCCCAACGCGGCCTGAACCATTGTGGCAGCAGATGGAAACGTCAGATCAGCGGTCGAGGTGGCCAGAATGATCGCGTCGATATCGTCGACCTTATTACCCGCGTCTGCAAGGGCAGCACGTGCGGCATGGGCGGCGAGATCGGATGTTTGTTCACCGTCAGCGGCAAAATGGCGTCGCTCGATTCCAGAACGGGATTTAATCCATTCGTCCGTGGTATCCAGCATCGCCTCAAATTCGCTATTTGGCACGATGCGTTCGGGCAAATAATGGCCGACCCCTGTAACAACTGCTCGACCTGTCATGCCTTATGCCTGCCTTTCATCTTGTATTTGAGCGACCTTATCGGCCGGTTCGCCGTCACTTTGGGCAAGCGCCGATGTGGATGCAACCCGCGCTGCCAGTTTTTCGGTAAAGCCGGATTTTGCCAGCTGTATGGCCAATTGCACCGCCGCGGAAACGCCTGTGGCATCAGCCCCACCATGCGATTTTACCACGGTGCCATTCAGTCCCAGAAACACGCCGCCATTAACGTGGCGGGGATCAATGCGGGTTTTCAGCCGCTTCATCGTACCAAGCGCCAGCAGCGAGGCAAGCCGGGACATGATAGAGTATTTGAACGCTTGTTTCAGCAAATCACCAATCAGACTGGCGGTGCCTTCGCCTGTTTTGATCGCGACATTGCCGGTAAAACCATCGGTGACTATAACATCAGCCACATCACCGGGAATATCGCTGCCTTCGACGAATCCAACAAAGTCGTAATTGGCTTGGTCAGAAAAATCACCGATTAGGCCATAGGCTTCTTTTAGCTCAGTCCGGCCCTTGTGCTCTTCTGTGCCGACATTCAGCAGCCCGACACGCGGGTGGGACAGGCCCAGACCGTTGCGGGCATATGACGTGCCCATAAGTGCATATTGCAGCAGATCACGGGAATCAGCGCGTACATCTGCGCCGACGTCCAGCATGATGTTGAACCCGGTGGATGCACGAGAAGGCCATAACACAGCAATGGCCGGACGGTTTACGCCTGCCAGTTTGCGCAGTCGGATCATGCTAAGCGCCATCAAGGCACCGGTATTGCCGCAGGAAACGGCTGCGGTGGCGTCGCCAACCTTAACCGATTCGATTGTTGACCACATGGATGTGTCTTTGCCGTGACGCAAAACCTGGCTGGGTTTATCATCCATCGTGACAACACCCTGAGCATCCTGAATCGTCACACGATTCGCCAGTTTTCGGCGTTTCTGCAGCAATGGACCCAGTACAGCGGCATCCCCATGCAGGATAAATCCGATTTCGGGATTCTTGGCCGCAGAAATGGCGATGCCCGCGACAACAGTCGCGGGTCCTTCGTCGCCACCCATGGCGTCAACCGAAATAACGAACCGTTCGGCGCTTGCTTGCTTGTGATCCGGCCCAGCCGTCATGCAAATGCCTATCTGGCCGGTTTATGCCGCGTCTTCGTCCAGGTCGATGTCGTCAGCCAGTACGACGATCTCGGCGTCGTTATAGTGGCCACATGAGGCGCACACATGGTGCGGGCGCTTCAGCTCGCCACAGTTGGCGCATTCGTTTGGGTTTGCAGCAACCAGTGCATCATGCGCACGACGGTTGTTGCGGCGTGATTTGGATACTTTATTCTGTTGGACGGCCATGTCTCAACCTTTGTCTGATAAGGGCGTGCGGGCGTTCCCGACTGCCACGTTGCGATTAGTCGTATTCGTATGGTTGACGTGCATCTAGGCCGCAGCCTGTCCAATGTCCAACCTTAAATCCGGTGAGCGCGCGAAAATACTGCGAATTCTGCTCTACGCAAGCGGTTTTTACACGTCAGAACAGACAAGCGGCGGATCACAGCCAAAATTTCGACCTATGTGTCGTCTTTTAAGGCTTTGCCCAGACCGGCCAGGCCAGCAAATGGGCGCGCATCCTGATCTGTCATCGGCGCGTGCCCGGGTTCGGTAAAGACAGATACACCCAGATTCGCACCGTCTTTGCGTGGATATTGCGGCAAAAACAACGTCAGCGCTTCAACCATTACTACGAATGGATCAATTGTCGGCCCCAACAATTCAATGTTTTCATCTTCATGCATTTCCACCTCACCCAGGCCCGGATCGGGCAGGGTGGCAAGAAATACCCGGCTTACGTCTGTATCTATCCGAGTTGTTACAGGCTCAAGCGAGATAACGCAGGGTTGCACCACTGTGGCTCCTAATCTAGAGGTCAAAAGCCAGTTGTGCCGACCCTGCGCCGATATCTGTCCTACAAAGCTTAATTTGCGCACTGCAGACAGGCCCAGTTCGGACGCGATTTCGACCAGTTGGTTTTCGTTCGGGCGCAAATTGAAGTTTGTCGGGCGATTCTGCGGCAGGTCGGCGACAGCAAAGGAAGTTACGTTGGGCATGGGGCAGCTTTCATTATCTTGTACCGTGGCGTCGTTTGTGCAATTTGAGTTAAAAGGCGAAGTAAGCCAACGCAAGAGGCAGCAATGATCGAGACGGTACCATCTATCAAAAAAGCGGTTCGAATTGCAATTGTTGCCGTGGCTGTCCTGAGCATGTCTGCATGCACTACGCGCTATCGGAACCATGGCTATGTGCCAACAGACGAAGAACTGGCCGAAATTGTTGTTGGCGTGGACACCCGCGACAGCGTGATCGAGGCGGTCGGCCCTCCGTCCTCTCTTGGGGTGCTGAACGAAAGCGGATATTATTACATTTCCTCACGCGTTCAGTTTTATGGCGCAAGAGCACCCAAAACGATTGATCGTCAACTGGTCGCTATCAGTTTTTCCAATTCCGGCGTGGTTCAGAATATCGAACGCTTTGGCCTGGAAAATGGAAACGTCATCGCGTTTGAGCGTCGGGTGACCAATCCCAGCGTTGAAAATAATGGTTTCTTACGTCAGTTGCTGGGTAATATCGGGAACTTTGATCCGAGCGGTTTGATACAATAAGCAGGAAAGCAACAATCGGGGCCTAAGTCAGAGGATTGAATGCTGCATGACATACCGCAGTTGAGCAAAGGCCGGTATCGGGTGCGCGTTGCCCGGTCTGATCGCGATATAGCCGATTTGCAAACCTTGCGTGCTTTGGCGTTTGGCCTGACCGGGGTTGATCACGATGAGTTTGATTTGATCTGCACCCAGGTGGTGATTCACGACATCGACAGCGGTGAAATGGTGTGCTGTTTTCGCTTGCTGGCGCTGGACAGCGGTGCCGAGCTGGAACAAAGCTATTCCGCGCAGTTTTATGAATTGTCAGCACTGGCGACGTTTCCCGGGCGTATGGTGGAACTGGGTCGGTTTAGTGTCCATCCTCAGCATAGTGATCCTGATATCCTGCGCGTCGCGTGGGGGGCTTTGGCGCATTATGTTGATGAAAACAATATAGAAATGCTGTTTGGCTGCGCTTCTTTCTGCGGCACTGATACTACACGGTATCTGGATGCTTTTGCCATGCTCAAAGATCGCCATCCCGCACCGCGGCACTGGCAACCCGGTATCAAAGCCGCCGAAGTTCATCGATTTGATTCGTTGAACCAGACCCGTCCCATCGCCAAAAATGCGATTTTGAATATGCCTACATTGCTGCGCACTTATTTGCTGATGGGGGGATGGGTCAGTGATCATGCGGTGGTCGACCGGTATCTGAACACCCTGCATGTATTCACCGGTTTAGAGATCAGGGCGATTCCTGCGGTTCGCAAACGCTTGTTGCGCGCGGTTGCCAGTTAGTTCCTTAAGAAAGGGACCGTTGACGCGCCACAACAGTCGGTTTAGCAGGCGCACATGGCACGTGTCCCTCTATTACAAATGTCCGGTATTTCGCTGACTTTCGGTGGTGATCCGGTATTCGCTGGTCTTGATCTTGTGGTGCAACCTGGCGACCGTGTGGCGCTGGTTGGTCGCAACGGGTCGGGCAAATCAACATTAATGAAGGTGATGGCCGGATTGGTCGAAGCTGATGCAGGGACTGTCATTATTCCGCCCGGAAAATCCGTAGGTTACATGGAACAAGAGCCCGAGATGAGCGGCTTTGACACGTTGGGAGATTACGCCACCAGTGATCTTGAACCCGGTGAACTGTACAAGGTCGAACGCGCGGGCGAAGGGCTGAAATTTGACCCTGACCGCAAAGTCGCCACCGCGTCCGGGGGCGAGAGGCGCCGCGCAGCGCTGGCCAAACTGATGGCCGAAGCACCGGATTTGATGCTGCTGGATGAGCCGACCAACCATCTTGATATTCAAGCCATTGGTTGGCTTGAAAATGAACTGAAATCGACTCGTTCGGCTTTTGTTTTGATCAGCCATGACCGCGCATTTTTACGCGAACTTTCTCGTGCAACGCTTTGGATTGACAGAGGAATGGTACGGCGTCAGGAAAAAGGATTTGACGCGTTTGAGGTTTGGCGCGACCAAATGTGGGACGAAGAGGATATGCAGCGCCACAAGCTGAATCGCCTGATCAAAGCCGAAGCCCGATGGGCGGTCGAAGGTATCAGTGCCCGGCGCAAACGCAATCAGGGCCGGGTCCGCGCCTTGCAGGATTTACGCGCCCAGCGGGCATCGCAGATCAAACGGCAAGGCACGGCTGACATGATGTTTGAGGCAGGCCAAAAATCGGGTCGCAAAGTCATCGAAGCAGATTCTATTTCAAAGACCTTTGATGGGTCTGTCATCGTTCAGAACTTCTCGCTCAAGGTGCAGAGAGGCGACCGGATTGCCTTTGTCGGGCCTAATGGAGTGGGCAAGACCACGTTGCTCAAACTGCTATTAGGAGAGATCGCACCCGATTCTGGCACTGTTAAATTGGGCACCAATCTGGATGTTGCGGTATTTGATCAGGCGCGTGCCAAACTGGACCCGAATCTTAGCCTTTGGGACAGTTTGACAAACGATCCGGACATGGCAGTGTCGGGCAAGGCAGATCAGGTCATGGTACGCGGAATGCCGCGTCATGTGGTTGGATACCTGAAAGATTTTCTGTTTGACGAGGCACAGGCGAGGGCTCCTGTTCGTTCGCTGTCAGGTGGAGAAAAAGCGCGGCTGCTGCTTGCGCGACTGATGGCACGGCAAAGCAATCTGTTGGTGCTGGACGAGCCGACCAACGATCTGGATGTTGAAACGCTCGACCTGTTGCAGGAACTGCTCGACAATTATGACGGAACCGTACTGCTGGTCAGCCACGACCGGGATTTTCTGGATCGGGTGGCAACGATGACCATCGCGATGGAGGGCGATGGCAAGGCCGTTGTGTATGCCGGTGGCTGGAGCGATTACCGCTCGCAACGGGGCAGTGACGATCAAAAAGAAACAGCTAAGTCAAAGGGTAACAGGTCGAAGGCAAAGCAAAAGCAGGCTGAAAAACCAGGCTTGTCCTTTACCGAACAACACCGGCTTAAGGCATTGCCGGATGAGATGAAACGGACTGAGGCTGAAATCGCCAAGCTGGAGACGCTAATGGCCGATCCTGAGCTTTTTAGCCGTGAACCGGTGAAATTTCGCAAAGCCACCGAGGCGTTGGTTCAGCGGCAACAAAAACTGGCTGCCGCTGAAGAAGAATGGCTGACGTTAGAGGAAAAAGCCGAAAACGCTGCGTCTTAGCGCATGCGCAATGCGCCATCGATTCGTATGACTTCGCCATTCAGATACCCGATTTCAATGATCGACGCAGCCAAACGGCCATATTCGGAAGGGTCGCCCAAACGGACAGGGTTGGGCACATCCGCTGACAACTGAGCCTGAACCTCTTCAGAAAGACCAGCCAGCATCGGTGTCATGAAAATGCCGGGTGCGATGGTCATGACGCGAATCCCTGTGGACGCCAGATCGCGTGCCATGGGCAATGTCATGCTAACAATTCCGCCTTTTGATGCTGCATAGGCCGCCTGACCCTTTTGCCCGTCATATGCCGCAATTGACGCGGTATTGATGATCACGCCACGCGCACCGTCATTTTCCGGTTCGTTTTCTGCCATAGCCAGGGCCGCCAAACGTGCCACGTTGAACGAACCAACAAGGTTTACGTCGATGGTTCGCTGAAATAAATCCAGCGGGTGTGGGCCATCGCGGCCAACAGTTTTGATCCCAATTGCAATGCCCGCGCAGTTCACGGTTGCATTGATCTTGCCCATTTTGGCCTTTGCCAGATCAATGGCCGCCTGAACCGATGCTTCGTCCGTCACGTTGGTTTCGGCAAAATAACCGCCGATTTCCCTGGCAACAGCCTCGCCGCGTTCAACGTCTCGATCCAAAAGAGTAACCTGTGCACCGTTGGTGGCGAAATGGCGGGCAGTTGCTTCGCCCAGACCGGATGCGCCGCCAGTGATGATGGCTGCTGTTGTTGATAATTTCATGGGAGGACTCCTGCGGATTGATATGAACGTCTGTTCAAATAACTGCGCCCGCCACCTCTGTCCATAGGGCCCTCTGTCCATAGAGAAGGAGGGCACATCAGCCGCTTGTAAACAAGTCAGTCATAAGCACAAAGTTGCGGTAATACCCGGACTTTATCGCAGCGGATTAATCGGACAACTGCACCAAAGCATGGCGCTTTTTGCCGGCACTTAGCTTGATAGGCGAAGACAACGCGCCTGCATCGATCATCAACCCGGCATTTGTCAAAGGTGTATCATCAAGACGCGCACCATTTTCGGAAATCAGGCGTTTGGCCTCTTTTCCGGACTTCGCCAGGCCAGATTTTACAATCAACTGGACGATCGAGATACCGTCTCCAATGTCTGATGCGCTTAAAGATAACGTCGGCAGGTCGTCTCCAACGCCACCCTTTTCAAACACATCATGCGACGTGGATTCGGCAGCCGCAGCGGCCGCGGCGCCATGGCACAGTGTTGTCACCTCATTCGCCAGCCGGATTTTTGCCGCGTTGATTTCAGCGCCTTCCAGCGCGCCAAGCCGGTCACATTCGTCCACCGGCAATTCGGTATAAAGCTTCAGGAACCGGCCCACATCGGCGTCTGTGGTGTTGCGCCAGAACTGCCAGAATTCATAAGGGGAACGCATGTCAGCATTCAGCCATACGGCACCATCTGCCGATTTGCCCATTTTCTTGCCATCCGACGTGGTCAAAAGCGGTGTGGTCATTCCAAATATCTGATGGTCCAATACCCGGCGAGTCAGGTCGATCCCGTTGACGATATTACCCCATTGATCAGAGCCGCCGAATTGGACCCTGCAGCCGTAGCGTCGGTTAAGTTCAAGGAAATCATATGCTTGCAGGATCATATAGTTGAATTCAAGGAACGACAGCGATTGTTCGCGGTCCAGCCGGGACTTCACCGATTCAAAGGCTAACATCCGGTTGACCGAAAAATGCCGCCCGATGTCGCGCAGGAAATCCAGATAGTTCAACCCGTCCAGCCATTCGGCGTTGTTGATCATCAATGCGTCGCTTGGACCATCGCCATACTCAAGATACTTGGCGAAAACTTGCTTGATCCCACCAATGTTGTCGTCAATCTGTGCGGGCGTCAGCAGCGGGCGCTCATCCGCGCGAAACGATGGATCACCCACTTTTGTGGTGCCACCGCCCATCAGGGTGATTGGTTTATGCCCGGTCTTTTGCAGCCAGCGCAGGGTCATGATCTGGATCAGCGACCCCACATGCAGTGATTTGGCCGTGGCGTCAAAACCGATGTATCCGGGCACCACTCCGGCGATCAGCGCATCATCAAGCCCTTGATAATCCGTGCAATCGGCAAGAAAGCCGCGTTCCATCATAACTGCAATGAAATCTGATTTCGGGTGGTAGGTCATGGCTTGCCTCTGACGTTGATTGCGACGCAGTGTATAGGCTGCAGGCGAGCAAAGGAAAAGCCATGATCAGGGGCAAACGATCATCCGGTCCAATACGGGCTTTGGGCGCGATGTCTGGGACGTCGCTGGACGGGGTTGATGCGGCCATCGTTAAAACCGATGGCGAGCAGATTTTTGGCTTTGGTGAGAGCGGGTATCGCGCCTATTCAAACGCTGAACGCGCAGTGCTACGCGCGGCTTTGGGGCAATGGCATGGCGATGACGTTGAAGCGGCGGCAGATGTGGTTGATGCAGCCCATTGTCAGGTATTGGCCGGGTTTGATTCGGTTGAATTGATTGGGTTTCACGGACAGACGCTGGCACACGAACCGCGCGGGCGCGGTACATTACAGGTTGGCAATGGCGCAGCTTTGGCTGAGGCGTTGCAAACGCCAGTGGTCTGGGATTTTCGCAGCGATGATGTTTCTTTGGGCGGAGAGGGCGCTCCGCTGGCACCGTTTTTTCATTTTGCTTGCGCGCAGTGGATCAAGGCAACAGCGCCTTTGTGTTTCCTCAATCTTGGCGGTGTTGGCAACCTGACTTATGTCGATCCGTCTTTTGACGCGCCGGATGAGCCGGGTGCCTTGTTGGCGTTCGACACCGGCCCCGCAAACGCGCCAGTCAATGATCTGATGCAGGCACGGCTAGGTGTCGAAATGGATCGCGACGGGGTACTGGCCGCACAAGGCACCGTAGAAACAGGGGCACTAGAGCTGTTTCTGGCCGAGCCGTATTTCACCAGAATACCGCCCAAATCTTTGGACCGTGATGATTTTTCTGAAATGATTGAGCTGGTTGGCGAACTAAGTGACGCCGACGCTGCAGCCACACTGACGGCTATGTGTGCTGCTGGTGTGGTGCAAGGGGTCGAGCATTGCCCAACCCCGCCCGGGCGTATTATGGTCACCGGAGGGGGGCGGCACAATCCGGTTTTGATGCAGATGCTGCAGGTGTCGCTGGATTGCCCGGTTTTGCCGGTGGAAACCGTTGGGTTGGATGGCGATATGCTTGAGGCACAAGCCTTTGCCTATCTGGCTGTGCGGGTGATGCGCGGGCTTGCGACCTCGTGCCCAGGCACGACCGGCGTCAGGGCAAGCGTTGGGGGCGGTACAGTCAGCGTTCCAGTGAGCGAACATAGTCAGCAGTGAATTCGCTGTAGCCATCCGAAGTAGATTTCAGATGCGTGAGGGTGATGTCGTTCAGCGCGGGCAGATTGTGGAACGGGACATTGGGAAAACTGTGATGTTCCGCATGATAGGGCATGTTCCAGGCCAGACTCCGAATAAGGCGGCTGGTAAAGGTGGTACGCGAATTTTCCAGCATATCGGCCACAGGCGGGCATAACCCGTGTTCGGCGAGCAGATAAAGGCGTAAAAACGGTTGCCCGACCAGCACCGGAATGATCCAGACCCAGAGCAGAAGAGAGGAATAAAACAGGCTGATGGCTGCTAGCCCATAGAGGATCAATATCAGCGACGCTTCGCGTTGCATGACGTGATGGCGGCGCTTGGGGAGGTACGGTGCACTTATCCGGCCCATGGCGTTGTCCCAAAGCATTCGCAAATTTCCACGCCAATAGTTCCAACCGCTGAGATAGATAAACATGGCCATTGCGGTTGTGGGTCGCCCTTTGTCAGCGAGTTCCGGGTCATTATCGGGATCATTGGTGTATTTGTGATGCGCGAGATGAAAATTGCGAAACCAGATAAAGGGCAGGGCGAGTATTGGCGCAATCGCATGGCCGATGACTTCGTTGATCCAGACGCTGCGAAATGGTGTTTGGTGGGTGCATTCGTGGCTGAGAGTGAAGAAGAACACGAGCAGAATGCCCTGAGGCAGGATCAATAGGCCCCAGAACGGAATCTGGATGACGATGCCCGCAGAGGTGAGCGCCAGAGCTGTCAGATAGGCCATCAGATGCCGTAGGCCGGCCTTGTCAGACCGGGCGATCAGTTTGGTTTTGGTCTCGGGCGATAGCGATTTAAGCAGCTCGATATGGGTCATGGTGCCAGAATGATCGGGAATGCCAATCGCCGCAAGCTGTGATCCAAAGGAATGCGCACAAGTGCGCATATTACATATTATATTGGCGCAAGAGGCAGATGTTTCTTTTCAATCTGAAGCGATGCGTGGAATGTCAAACCCAGGATCGGCCAGCGTGAAACCAGAGAATTGAAATCCCGGCGAGACTGTGCAGCTGACCAGAGTAAAATCACCTGTGGTGCGGGCTGCTTGCCAGTGTTGCGTCGGCACAATGAGTTGCGGCGCGCCCTTGGTCAGGGCCGGTGTCAGCAAATGGTCATGTGCTGGCCCCTGATCAGTTGCACTGATTGACAGGATCAGGGGCGCGCCTGAGTGATAAAGCCAGATTTCAGTGGCATCGACTTTGTGCCAATGGCTGGATTCTCCCTTTTGCAACAGGAAATAGATGCAAGTACCGCTGGCGCGTCCGTCGGTGTCATCCTGCCACGTCTGGCGATACCAGCCGCCCTCGGGATGTTGCACAAGCTGTAAATGGTCAATGATCTGCGTCGGGGTCATTGGGGGATCCTGTCGGGAAAAACTGTTTTATCAACCCTATAGCATTTATGCGCATAGGGTTTATGTTTTGCGCATGACCTTGATGATCCCATTTGACAATAGTTTCGCGCGTCTTCCATCGACGTTTTATGCACCCCAAGCCCCAAGTCCGGTAAAAGCGCCGCGTTTGGTGGCGTTCAATTCGGATTTGGCAAAGATTCTGCAAATTTCCACTGGGGACGCTAACGAATTGGCGCAGGTCTTTGCAGGAAACCATGTGCCGGACGGGGCTAACCCGATTGCTCAGAATTACGCAGGCCATCAATTTGGTCATTATAACCCGCAACTTGGCGATGGTCGGGCGGTTTTGCTGGGGGAAACCGTTGGCACCGACGGAGTGCGAAGAGATATCCAGCTAAAGGGGGCAGGGCGCACGCCCTATTCGCGATCCGGTGACGGGCGCGCCTGGCTGGGTCCTGTGCTGCGCGAATATGTGGTGTCTGAAGCAATGCACGCGCTTGGCATTCCTACCACCCGAGCGTTGGCAGCGGTTGAGACCGGTGAAACAGTGGTACGCGAAACCCTGCTTCCGGGCGCGGTTCTGACCCGTGTCGCCACAAGCCATCTGCGAGTCGGTACTTTTCAGGTGTTTGCCGCGCGTGGCGATCTGGCCAGCCTGCGCACCCTGACGGACTATGCCATAACGCGCCACTACCCGGATGCAGACGGGCCGATGGGACTGTTGCGCGCAGTGCGAGATGCGCAGGCAAGGCTGATTGCCGGGTGGATGTCGGTTGGGTTTATCCACGGGGTGATGAACACCGATAATTCGTCGATTTCCGGTGAAACCATTGATTATGGGCCATGTGCGTTCATGGATACCTATCACCCGGATACGGTTTACAGCTCGATCGACCGGAATGGGCGCTATGCATATTCCAATCAGCCAGACATAGCGGTGTGGAATTTGGCACAACTGGCAACGTCGTTGATCCAATTGTTCGAGGATCAGGAGATGGCAGTAGAAGAAGCGACCGAGATCGTGCACGCGATGCCTGCGCTGATCCAAAAGCACTGGTTGACCCGGTTCCGCAAGAAGTTGGGTATCAGCAGTGACCAGAAGGGCGATTTGGCGTTGATCACGGATTTGCTGGACCGGATGGCGGCCCAAAACGTCGATTTCACCAATACATTCCGAGTTCTTGGTGCAGGCGATGCGCGTGATCAGTTTGTTGATCCTGAGGCGTATGATAGCTGGGCCGAAGGCTGGGCCGCACGTCTAATTTCCGAGCCTGATCCACAGATTACGATGAACCGTAACAACCCAGCCTTTATCCCGCGAAATCATCGTGTTGAGCAGATGATCGCGGCGGCGGTGGATGGGGGTTACACATTGTTTCATCGCCTGAACGCGGTTTTGGCCACTCCTTACGATGACCAGCCAGACCACATGGATTTAACCCGGCCACCAGCCCAGTCAGAAGTGGTCAAAGCGACTTTTTGCGGGACCTGAATGCTGCGACTATTGGCGGTTGATCAGAAAAATTCCTGCGGCCACCAGAGCCAACGCACCCCAAATCTGCGCGCCAATCTGTTCGTTCAACAATAACCAGCCCAGAATCACCGCCAGAACCGGGGACAAAAAGCTGAACGATGCGACGGTGTTGGCGCGGTACACTTTCATCAGCCAGAACCATCCCAGATAGCCAAAACCAACAACGCAAATCACCTGGAACAACAGGCCAGACACGTGAATTGGACGCACGTCGCGCAACATCTCTCCAAACAGCGGAGCAATTGGAACCAGAACAACCGCTGACACCGCGATCTGCAAAAACAGCTGCATTTCTGCGCGCACTTTTTGCAGAGGGGAAATCCGCAGCAGCAATATGATGGCAGCCCAGCCGAAGGCCGCCGTCAGCGCCAGAACGTCCCCTGCAAGGCTTGGATTGCCACTAGATCTGTCAAAGATCGCAACTGCGACTCCTCCCAATGCCAGAACAAGCCCTAAAAATCGTTGTGGGGTCAGTTGTTCACTGGGCAAAACATAGTGACTGGCAAGTGCCAGCCAAACTGGCATGGAATAGAAAATGATTGAGGCACGCGAAATTGTGGTGAGATCAATAGCAAAGTATAAGCATATAAATTCAAACGAAAAAATTAGTCCTGATAGGGTGCCCCAAAATAAAGTTCCTTTGGGTAGCGACATCGGAATTGACCGAAAACGAAACCAGATCAGTAGAAAAATCACAGCTCCTGCCGAACGTACTGCAACCTGAAACACCGGGCTGAATCCGCCTCCGGTGACTTTGACAACAACCTGATTAAAGGCCAACAGGGCGGCAAAACCGATCATGCCGGCTGCCCCAAACCCATCTAATGCGCGTTTTTCACTCATGTGTTCAACGGATGGGTTAGTGCCGGAAGTGTCAAGTGGTCAAACACGCGAAATGGTTGCAGCGACGGACGTGAAAGCACACAATGGCACAAAGGAATTCTAGGCCATGAACATAACACAGGTTGACCCCGCGCATTTACGCGTTGCCAGCTATAACATCCAGAAATGTATTGGCATGGACATGCGGCGGCGACCTGACCGAATTCTGCGCGTGCTTGATGCGTTGGGGGCCTCGATTGTGGTTCTGCAAGAAGCCGACAAACGGATTGCGCCGCGCCCGGCTGCGTTGCCGCATTTTACCTTGCAAGAGTCAGACTGGAAGATTGCCGATCTTGGCGGGGCTGGATCGTTGGGCTGGCATGGAAATGCAATGATCTGGCGTGATCCGAACATTGAGTTACGGGCAAAGGGGCATATCTCATTGCCGGGTCTTGAGCCACGTGGTGCTGTCTGGGTGGAATTTGACACTCTGCTAGGGCCGCTGCGGGTTTTTGGTCTGCATTTGGGGCTGCTCGGCTATTATCGTCGTCAACAAGTGCTGCAGCTGGCAGCCGAATCTGCCAAAATGACTGATATGGCGTCGATATGGGCGGGGGATTTCAACGAATGGTCAAAACTGCCAGTGCTGGAGCAATGCGCGCCTGACATGTCGTTTTTGCCACCAAAACCCAGTTTCCCAGCACCGCGGCCAATGGGAGCTCTGGACCGGTTTGCCCTGAATTACCAACTGCAGGCTGCTGAACATGGAGTTTTTGCCCAATCGCCGGCACAAATGGCCTCGGATCATCTGCCTATTTGGATGGATGTTGCCGTGGTCTGAAACTGTTCTTTAGCCAAAACGCAAACCGGCGACCAATTTGGCCGCCGATTAGAAAAATCCCTAAATGGTCACGATGTTCAGGCCGCTTTGCGACCACCGCCACCCTGACCCGGCTTGGGTCCGCGACGCCGTCTGCGCGGGCCACCTGAAGGTGCTCCACCGCCTGAATTGCCGCCGCCACCTGGGCGACCACCGCGGCGCGAACCGCCTCGGCCTTTTGGTTTGGCAGAGGCTTCCGCAGGTTCCCATGGACGACCAGATGCGACCGGGATGGTCAGCTTCATGGTCTTCTGGATGGCTTTCAATTCACCCATCTCATCAGGCGAGCAGAACGCAACCGCAGCGCCATCTTCGCCAGCACGCGCGGTGCGGCCAATACGGTGAACATAGTTTTCCGGCACATTCGGCAGGTCGTAATTGTAAACGTGTTTTACGTCCTTGATGTCGAGCCCGCGTGCAGCCACATCTGTCGCCACCAGTACCATGATTTCGCCCGATTTAAACGCCGCAATGGCGCGATCACGCTGGCCCTGGCTTTTGTTGCCATGGATTGAACCGGCCTTAAAGCCGTGTTTCACCAGCGTTTTCATCAACTTTTCCGAGCCGTGTTTGGTGCGTCCAAACACCAGCGCGCGATCATCGCGGTGCTTGTCCAGCAACTCAACCAGCAGGCTGGTCTTCTCGGCTTTGGCGATAAAGTGTACCTCTTGTGTGACCTTGTCGGCCACTTTTCCCGGAGGCGCGACCTCGACCCGGATTGGGCTTTTCAGATAGCTTTGTGCCAATTCGTTCATCTGTTTAGGCATGGTAGCTGAAAACAGCATGGTCTGGCGTTGCTCAGGCAGCATCGCGGCGATTTTGCGCAGCGCATGAATAAAGCCAAGGTCCAGCATCTGGTCGGCCTCATCCAGCACCAGAAAGGCACAAGCGTCCAGCGTCAGGGCGCGTCGGTCCATCAAGTCGATCAGCCGACCGGGTGTTGCGACAAGAAGGTCAGTGCCGCGTGACAGGCGGGAAATCTGAGCATTGATGGACTGACCACCAACAACCATTCCCACCTTAAGCGGTGTGTTTTCGCAATAGGCGCGCAGGTTCACGGCGATCTGCCCGGCCAATTCGCGCGTTGGGGCCAACACCAGTCCGCGCACGGTTTTGGGCTCGGGTTTTTTCCCGAATTCCAGCATTTGCGACACCAGTGGCAGACCAAAGGCCGCCGTTTTGCCGGTGCCGGTCTGGGCCAGACCCATCACATCACGACCGTTCATCGCATGCGGAATCGCATGGCTTTGGATCGGAGTGGGTTCGGTGATGCCCATATTTGCAAGGCGTGCCACCAACTTGGCGGGCAGGCCCATCATTTCAAAGTCGTTCAATACATATCCTTTCGGGCCTTCACGATATGTGAAAACCCATCATTTCTGCCGCATGACATGCGGCTTTTGGGGTACGCCAAGTCCTCAGACCCGATGGCCATATGCCAATGCGGATCGGTCCGGCGCTTTGGCCCCACGCGTGATTTTGGGAACACGGTTAACGTCGTCTTGCTGGCGGGCCTTTGTCAGGCCTGCGGTTAATCTACACCGCTTTGAACACCTCTGCTCACGCGGCAGAAGATAACGTCTGAAGGCCACATGGGGGTTTTAGCGCGCGATGTCAACCGGCTGCGGGTGATTGGTGTAAATGCCCAGGGCTGCGAAAGCCGCGTCGCCAAAAGTGTAAAGGACGTTCAAAAAAGTTGGCAAATCCCAGACAGGTCAACATTGTTAGCCCGAAAAGCCCGGCATGGTTGAGATCGGGCAGGGCGGCGTGAAAGAACTGCAATTTCGAGGTTGCCAGATAAAGTGGCCATAATCGGCTGTCGGGTTCAAATCCTTCATTCCGGAATGCTGTTACAGCGGTGATAACTGTGTCGATCATGCGAACTGCGTCTTTGCCTGGTATTTCTGCGGTTGTTTCTGCAGCCATTTGATTTTGTCAAAAGATTATTCGCTCTTTTTGGTGATACTATAGCAAGTAATCATCTTTTCCTGCGCGGATAATTCCTCTAAACCAGCCTGCAAAAGCGTGTATTGAAGGGCGGCCATGACAGAAACAATTATTGCCCGTTGCGAGGCCAAAGGCCTGCGCATGACCGGTCAGCGTCGTATCATCGGACAGGTGTTGCAAGACAGCGCTGATCACCCGGATGTAGAAGAGCTTTATGCCCGTGCCAGCGCATTGGATGCCGGGATTTCGATTGCCACGGTTTACCGGACGGTCAAGTTGTTTGAAGAGGCCGGTATTCTGGAGCGGCTGGAATTTGGCGACGGACGCGCCCGCTATGAGGACGCCGAGCGCGATCATCATGATCACCTGATCGACATGAATTCAGGTGAGGTGATCGAGTTCGTTGATCCGGAAATCGAAGCCCTGCAAGAAAAGATTGCGGCCAAACTGGGCTATACGTTACGCGGGCATCGGTTGGAACTTTATGGCGTACCGGTGAAGAAATCCACCTAAGGCGCGTGGGTTTTCACCCACCCTACGCTTTGTATCGACGTAGTCGGCCCAGACTAAGCGGGATCAGCACCGTCAGGATTAGCAACCGGATCACATGACAGGCGGCGACAAATCCGGGGCTGGCCCCCATTGTGGCGGACAATGCGACCATCGTTTCCAGACCTCCGGGCGAGAAAGCCGCCAACACGTGTGGTACTGGCATTCCCAAAGCCCAAGCTACGGGTAAGGCCGCAAGGCTGGCCAAAGCAACGGCCACGACCGTGGTGGTCAGACCGGCCAACAGAGAAGTTCGGAAAACCGCGAGCGGCATGCCGGAAAACCGGGTGCCTATCAAAGTGCCCAAGACCAGAAACGCCGGTGTCATTAGCCAAATAGGTACACTTCCCGGTGTCAATTCGCTGGCATGGCTGAGAGATGAAACTGCCATCGCGCCCAAAAGCAGCGGTGCCGGCAGGTTCAGCCGCTTAAACGCCATCCCAACCCCAATAGCCGCGACAACCAGCGCCAGAATTTGCCCTAGCGACATAGGCGCTCCTCCGAACACGGCTACGGCGCTCATCTCATAGCCCATGGCCAGTGCCACAAATGGCACGCTGATGGTCAACGCCAACAACCTTATGGTTTGCACAACTGCTATGCGCCCAACATCGCCATCCACATCAGATGCCAATCCCAATACAAAGCTCAGGTGCCCGGGAGCTGCGGACAAAACCGCGCTACGTCGATCAAAACCAAAGCAGCGAACCAAAACGATGCTACAAATCTGTAGAATCGCCACAAGCATGATTGCCATTATCAGGAATGCCAGCGGCCATCGCAAAATCGCTGCAGTTGCCTGCGCATTAAATCCAGCCCCAATGCCAATACCCAGCAATACAAAACATACGTCACGCGCCAGATTTGAAATTTCCATGCGCCAACCACCGAGGCTGGCCAGGCTGACGGCAATTGCCGGGCCGATCAGAACAGATGCGGGCATAGACAGCGCATACGCCAATGCCGCGCCAATGGTTCCGACGACAAGGGTGAAAAAAGTTAACGCCGGTTGTTCGTTGGGAAGCTGCATTCTCATGCTTGCGTGCCTAGCACCGCCGATCCGGGGCTGCAATCTGGGTATGAAACTTGTTACCAAGGTAAGGGGCAGAGCCAGTTTTTGCCATTTGTAAGGCCAGATGCCCTTTTGTTTAGGGTCAGCTCTGGGTATGAGACACCCAAACCCGAAAAATAGGATAATGACATGAGCACCATCATCGACATTTACGCCCGCGAAATTCTGGACAGCAGAGGCAATCCAACAGTCGAAGTGGATGTAATCCTGGAAGATGGCACCATGGGCCGCGCTGCGGTGCCTTCGGGGGCATCAACCGGTGTTCATGAGGCGGTGGAAAAGCGCGATGGAGATAAATCGCGCTATAAGGGCAAGGGAGTGCTTGAGGCTGTTGCTGCGGTGAACGGTGAGATTGCCGAAGAACTGGCAGGGTTTGATGCGACCGAGCAGGTGGCCATCGACAACGCCATGATCGAATTGGACGGGACCGAAAACAAAGGCCGATTGGGTGCAAATGCCATTTTGGGTGTGTCTCTGGCCGTGGCCAAAGCAGCCGCGGATTTTACGACGCAACCCTTGTTTCGCTATGTTGGAGGGACCTCGGCCCGCGTGTTGCCCGTGCCGATGATGAATATCATCAATGGCGGAGAACATGCTGATAACCCAATAGATATTCAGGAATTCATGATTGTTCCGGTTGCGGCCAGCAACATCCGCGAGGCGATCCGGATGGGGGCAGAAGTGTTCCATACGCTGAAATCTGAACTGTCAGCGGCGGGGTTTAGCACTGGTATTGGTGACGAAGGTGGATTTGCACCTGACATTGCATCAACCCGCGAAGCCTTGGATTTCGTGCTGAAATCGATCGAAAAGGCCGGGTACACGCCGGGGGATGATATTCATTTGGCGCTCGATTGTGCGGCGACTGAATATTACAAAGACGGCGCATATGTGTTGTCCGGCGAGGGAAAAACCCTGAGTTCGGATGAGAATGTCGCGTATCTCGAAGCTCTTGTTCGGGATTATCCGATATTCTCGATTGAGGACGGTATGTCGGAAGATGACTGGGATGGTTGGGCCGCGCTGACACACGCGTTGGGCGCGAAAGTGCAATTGGTTGGAGATGATCTGTTTGTGACCAATCCCGCGCGTCTGGCCGAAGGAATTGAGCGTCAAAGCGCCAATTCTATGTTGGTAAAAGTCAATCAAATCGGGACCTTAACGGAAACACTTCGGGCAGTGGACATGGCGCATC